>UQWP01000035.1 GCA_900544825.1 uncultured Prevotella sp.
CAGCCACATCTATCAATACTGCCTCCGTGGCACTTTCCGAAATGCCACGATGGTAACCCTGCATCATCTTGATGAACTCTTTTCTGGATAGTGTCCGGTTGGTCACTATCTTGGGATAAACTCTGCGCTTGCCTTCATCACGCATATCAGTTAACTCTTGCAACTTGTACTTTGCCATAACGATTCCTTTCTTATTAAGATTGTTATCACTCCATATTGAGATAGCCATTACAGTCAAGAGTAATGATGATTGCTCCTCATCATAATAGTTCTCAAACCTAGAGATAAAAGTATTTATCCCTAGATGAAAGTTCCATTCAGCGACGTTGAACCGACATTCAGCGACGTTGAATGCAGATTCAGCGACGTTGAACGTACATTCAACGTCGCTGAACGAAACTTTCTATTAGGCAAAAGTACATTTTTTCCTGATAACAACCAAGACTTTTCCTAAGATTAACACAAAATTAATATTGGAAGGAAGGAGAAAGAAGACAAGAGGCATAAGGAAAGGAGACAAGAGGCATGGAGAAAGAAGAATCAGGCAACGGGCTATTGCACAATTCAAAGAGATAATATAGGCTGCCTGTGTGTACTGGCAGCCCTATTACGCTAGCATAGTATGAAAAGTATAACAAGACTTTCCCTCATATTTTTCACTTTTTCGAGCAAATATTTTACTTCTCACAAATAAAAGCTTGCATATTCCAAATATTAATTGTATTTTTGTAGGCAAATAAAGAATTTGACACAATAATTTAATCAAAACAGAAAAATAAGATGAGCGATTTTCTGACACAACTCAAGAAGCTCCAACCCATCACCATTGCCAAAAGCGGCAAGACGATGACGGGCAAGGAGATTTTCTTCATGATAAGAACTGGGGAAAACGATACTTTCATCATCCCGGTAGATAAAAAACAGAAGCCAGTGGAGGCTGACTATCATTACTATTCAGGCGATACGGCTCAAGTCCTGCGCAGCATCGACAGCATCAAGGAGGAGATGGCTTTCCAAATCTCCTGGAACGAGAGCGAGACTACCGACGTGATCCTCAGCCAGAACCCTCACTTGCTCTACCAACTCATCCGTTGCAAGAACCTCATCGATGAGAAGGGTAACGCCATCTCCATTCACCCCGACACCTCTGTGCTCCAACTGGTATTAAAGAAATTCGGCAGAAACATCGAACCGCATTTTATCATTGCCGCCAAGGATTCTTCGGATGCTGAAGAATACGACGGAGCCAAGAAATACGAAGCCAACAAGTTGTACTTCAGTCTTCTGTCAGACAGTTTCGTCTTGTCAGACAATGTCATTTATCCCATCGCCCCTATCGGCGACAACTATCAGCAACTCAGCTATTTTTCCACCCGTTTCTCCGAAGATCTGCTGGAAGAATACCTCTCCGTATTCTTCTCCTTCATCGAAAACGTGCAGGTGACTTACGAGGATTATACCGTAGAATTCTCCGACACCGACATCGTGCCTACTCCTTCTCTTTCGTTTGAGAAGATAGATGCCGACAAGACCCTGTTCCTTCGACTCGTAGAATCATACAAGGGATTGCCGCTCGATTTCGTGCAGCAGTTCGACCTGAGCATGTTTGCATCGCTCTCGCTCGACCAAAAGATTGTGGTGAAGCGACTCGCCCATCTTCCTATCGACGAAATCACCAACAACCTTAGAAAGGAAATCATACAATACGCCCCTAGCAAGGCGGCACAGAAGGAAGTGTATGTGGAGGACAATCTCTTCATCATCCCCGAGGAGACGGCAGGTCCGTTCCTGCTCCAATCGCTCCCTTCCCTGCTGAGAACCTACCAGCTCATCGGTGCCGAGAAACTGCGTGAGTACAAGGTGAAGCCAATGACGCCTAAGCTGAACATCAGCCTCTCATCGGGCATCGACTTCCTGGAGGGCGACGCCAGCATCACGCTCGAAGGCGAACAGTTCTCGCTCCAGCAAATTCTCTCGCAATACAACAAGAAGAAATACATCCAGCTGTCGGACGGCAACCGTGCCATCATCGAGGACGGATACATGCGCCGTCTGGAACGCATCTTCAAGAAAAAGGACAAGGACGGAAAGGTCAAGGTGTCGTTCTTCGACCTGCCTGAGATAGAAGACCTCATCAACGAGCCTTTGGAGGGCGAGGCGTTCAAGCATCACCGCAAGGTGTACGAGGGCTTCAACCACCTTGCCGAGGAACCCCTGAAGGCTCCAAAACTGAAGGCCCAGTTGCGCCCATACCAGGCAGAGGGAATCAAATGGATGAAATATCTCTACGACAACAACCTGGGAGGCTGTCTCGCCGACGACATGGGTCTCGGTAAGACCGTGCAGACCATCGGTGTCCTCACCCTCATCTATCCGAAGGTGAAGAAACCTACGCTCATCGTAATGCCTCGCAGCCTGCTCTTCAACTGGCAGAACGAGTTGAAGAAGTTCGCCCCACAACTCTCGGTCTATACCTATTATGCCGCCGACCGAGACATCAATGAGGCGATGAAGCACCAGGTGATACTGACCACCTACGCCATCGTGCGCAACGACATCGAGACCTACTCCAAGCAGGAGTTCCACTATGTGATTCTCGACGAGAGCCAAAACATCAAGAACACCACCACGCAAACCACCCAAGCCACCCTCGTGCTCCATGCCGAACACAGACTGGCATTGAGCGGTACGCCTGTGGAGAACAATCTGACGGAGCTATACTCGCTTTTCCGTTTCCTCAACCCAACGATGTTTGGCAGTTTGGACGATTTCAACAGCCGTTACACGGGTCCTATCCAGCGCGACAACGACAAGGACACCCTGTTGAGCCTCCGCAAGAAGATATTCCCATTCATGCTTCGCCGACTGAAAAAGGACGTACTCAAAGACCTGCCCGACCGCATCGAGCAGACCCTCTACGTGGAGATGAGTCCAGAGCAGCACGACTTCTACGAGCGAAGAAGACTGTACTACTACAACCAGGTGCGCCAGACGATAGCCACCGAGGGAATTCAGAAGTCGCAGTTTGTAATGTTCCAGGCGCTCAACGAACTTCGCCGCATCGCCTCCATCCCAGAGAGCCTCAGCGACGGACACATCAAGTCGCCTAAGCTCGACCTGCTGACCGACACCCTCCTCGAAGCCGTTGCCAACGGACACAAGGTGGTGGTATTCTTCAATTTCATCGCAGGTATCGAAGAACTCAGCGAACGACTGGACCAAAACGGGGTGGATTATGCCTGCATGACAGGTTCAACGAGAGACCGCAAGAGTATCGTGGAGCGATTCCAGAACGACCCACAATGCCGAGTGATGCTGATGACGCTGAAGACGGGTGGTGTGGGTTTGAACCTGACAGCCGCCGATACCGTGTTCATCTTCGAGCCATGGTGGAACAAGGCAGCCGAGGAACAAGCCATCAACCGTCTGCACCGTTTCGGACAGAAGGCAAAGGTACTCAGCTACTCGCTCATCACCCAGCAAACCATCGAGGAGAAGATACAGCTCCTGCAACAGCAGAAGACCGAGCTCTTCGAGGGCTTGATAGGTGCCGACAGTTCATCTTCCAAGCATCTGTCGGAAGATGACATCAACTTCATTCTGGGATAAAAACATCATTTCATAATAGAAACAAAGACATGGCAACAGAAACAACACTCTGGGACATAAGCGACAAGCGACCAGAGAAAATCATATACGTACCGGAAGGGACGGAGAATGAACAAATAATAAGCACCCTCATGCACGGACATGATTTAAGTAAACTACAGGAAGCAGCTTACGACGTGCGTGAAACCTTTAAGAAGTACAAATTGGTGGCACTGGACAAGGACGGCAAGAAATACGAGCCAGCCCCTATCACGCTTATGTTCTCCAACAAGAAGAAACTGAAGAAGGATTATGCAGCGTATCTTGCCATTATGAAGCATACCAACAACTTCTCCCTATATTACGATGAATGGCCGGAACCTGTAAAAGAACTCTTCAAGCAGACTGCCGCCAACCATTACATCCTACATACAGAGGCAACCAAGATTCTCGGCGAACCTAGCATCACAGAGAGCAGGTATTTCTGGGACGATCCTAAGATCAACCAGAAACTTGGCAACTGGTATGGCACCATAGAGGCAAATGCGCCAATTTCTACCAAGAACACATACGGGCGCTCTAATTATTACCTTGAATTGGCAGACAACTCTTATTATGACCAGACATTGCCTTCACTCTTCCCTGAGTTGATGAATATCGAAAAATGCGAGGAGTTGCCTGATGCAGAAGCATACAAGACCTATAGCGGTGAGAATACGATTTTCACCGTCGTGCCTATCATGTCTTCACTCTTCGACAGCGGACAGCTGAACCTGGGACGAAACAAGCTGCCAGCCAGCGAACTGAAGAAGACTTCCAAGCTTCTCAATCTCCCTGAATTTTTCACGGATGGCAACAAATATTTCTCCAACATCTGCGCTTCGTTTGTGCTCAATTTCTACACCATCTATTGCATGAACTTGTACAACAACGACCTGCCGGAAACACAAGACCTATTGAAGGATCTCTTCAAGAACCTGAATGAAATGCAAGAGTACCTGATGCCTATCCTTTTGCCACACATCACAGGATTCAGAAAAAATCTATTCGACTATTGCAGTTGTGGGTATCAGATAGAAGTTCTTCAGTCGGTATTGAAGGAATTCCACAAAGAAGGCTGGTTGCCGATAGACAAACTTTTGTTCCATTGCCGAGTGAGTCCAAAAAACACAGAGAGTCAATTTTTGCTGTTTTACTACTCAGACCTCTTCAAGGCCAATTTTTGTAATGAATATGATGGCAAAACACTCTTTTGCGACGACACCATCCAAGAGTTGACCTACCCTTACCTCAAGGCGGCACTCTTCATGATGGCGGCATTCGGTTTCGTAGAGATAGCCTACAAGGAAAAGCCCGACGAGGGAGCCACCTCTTACTATGACACCTTGGCTTATGTACGACTCACCAACCTGGGGCTCTATGCCCTGGGCATCAAGAGGAAATATGTGCGCACCAAGGAGGCAGAAATCCATTACTTCGAACTGGACACCGAACGCCTCATCATCAAGTCGCTGGTGGACAACAATCCGTACGAGTCGCTCCTAGGCAACATGGCGACAACCATCTCCAAGAAGATGTACAAGGTGAGCTACGAGAGTTTTCTGAATGGTTGTGAGAAGCTACAGGACATCAACAGCAAGATTGACTTCTTCAAGGAATACATCTCTTTCCAGGACTTGCCCGACAACTGGGCACAGTTCTTCAAGGACATCAAGAAGCGATGCAAGCCGATGAAGGCACCAAAGAAGAAATATTCCCTGCTACAGATTCCGACCGACGACAAGGAGTTGCAGCACATCATCCTCACCGACCCTACCATCCGCAAGTACACGCTGAAGGCTGAGGGCCTCATTCTCTTGGTGGAGACGAACTATAGAAGCAAGATAGTGGAAGTGCTCAAGAAGTATGGATATCTGATATAAAAACAGACGGTGCAAGAGATTGGAACATTGCCAATGGCTTCCTATCTCTTGCACCATCAAAAACTGATAAAATCGACTGATATTACAGCCACGCTCCGAATCTTGCGCTTGGCAATGGGGCGGTGAAGTAATAGTTCTGGTCGTTATTCTTATCCAGGAAATTCACCTGCTTCATGCCGAAGAATGGCAGACCATTCGGGAAGAGGCGGGCGAAATCGGTAACGCCACCCGAGAGGGCAGGACTGTTATCCTGATACTCGAAATTCCAGGTCTTGTCGAATGCCAATGGAGCACCCTGGGCCACATCATCAATCTCGCAATTGATGTTCATCTTGTCGCTCTGCTTGAAACTCTTGAAGAGAGGATTGAGCTGACCTGCCACGCTGCTCTTGATATCGGTATCATACCAGATGCCCAAAGCTGCATCCTTCGCCATCTGCTCTACTCCAGTCTCTGTTGATGCAAAGTAGTAGTTTGGTGTAAGACGACTGTGCTCCATATCAGCACCATCCTTCTTTGGCTGCTTCAGACCGAAACGGGAATCGTAGATGAGGTTGTTTACGAAGATAGGCTTCGCAGCCTTCTCTACCCAAACAGAACCACCCTTCTTGTTCTTGGAACGGCGCCAGCCGCAGTTGATGATGGTGTTGTTATAGGCGGTCATCTCGCTGAGAGGAATCACCTCGCTATTGCCGGCATTAGAAAGCTTGAAGGCATTGGTGCAGGCGTTGTAGATGATGTTGTTGGCTACTTCGAGCTTGCAACCTGACTTCACATTGATGGCCTCGCCACCATCGGCTGCATTTCCGCTATCGGCAAAGATATTATTGATAATCATGCCATTACCACCTGTGAAGTAAGTCTGATCGTTGTAGTTATCATGGAAGAAACTGTTTGCCATCACAAACTTGCCGTTCACATTACAGAAGTGAAAGGCTGGCACGCCACCATCAATGGTGGTCTTGAAAAGCTTGTTCTGGAAAGAAGCAGAACTCTCGGTAGGAGTAGCACCGGCATAGGCCACATCTACGTGGTTGAGCACCACCTCTTCTGAATTGTAGCCGCAGATGATGCCGCCCCAATCAGCAGGCTTCTTGGTATCAGAAGTGATGGTAACTGGCTTCTCGGCGGTTCCCAGGCAATAGAGATTGCCTAATACCACGATCTCTACCGGCACCTGAACCTCTGATTTACAGGTAACGGTTACGCCCGGCTCGATGTAGAGCGATGCTCCTACCGGAATCTCCACACTCTCGCTCAGGGTGGTATCCTTACTCCAAACTACAGAACCTGCGGGATATTCTGCCACCTTCGTTGTAATGACATCCTTAGAACCCTGGTTCTCATTACTTCCATTACCGCCATTATTCACGTAATCGTATGGATTGATATTATCGTTCTCGCAAGATGTGGAGAACATTGCAGCTGCTGCCATCATAAGCAAAGCAGCAAAAGTATTTATCTTTTTCATTTTTTACCTTTTTACTTTTTTTACATTTTTACCTTTTAAAGCTTGTATCTTACTCCCAGCAGGAAGGTTCTGCCATACTGATAAGTTCCCACGATGGTCTTATCGCTCTTCTGGCCCTCATACTCCAGGTTGCTCTTGTTCACGGTCTTCAAGTATCTCTCGCGCTTGGCATCGAGAAGATTGTTTGCCTTGAAGAAGAGGGAGATACCGTTCTTGAATTGCTTCTCGGCACTCAGGTCGAGACCGAACATCGCCTTGTCCCACTGGTCGGCATCCTTGAAAGGAGAAACCAGGGCGAGCTTGGTGCCCGTGAAGGAAGAGGCCAACTGCGCATTCCAGCCATTCTCGGTATCCTTATATAATAAGGAGATGTTGGCGGTATGAGGAGCCTGGTTTACCAGCGGACGGGTCTGGGTTACGCCCGATTTATACTCGGCACTACCCTCCTTGTACTCACGCTTCGAGGTGGTGATTTCAGAATGGGTGTAAGTATAGTTCGCCTTTACTCCGAAGTGGCGGATGTATTTGATGACATCGATTTCGAAGCCCATGTTCTTGGCATTACCCAGGTTGTCCGGCATGTAGTAGGCATCGGTTCCGGCGCCAATCTTGCCATCCGATGTTACGAACACCTGCTCGATAGGGTCTTTCAGATACTTATAGAATACGCCGGCAAGAATCTGCTCGGTCTTGCTTGGGAACCATTCCCAGCGCAGGTCGATGTTGTCGATGCGCGCACGCTTCAGATTTGGATTACCTTTTTCCTGATACTCCTCGCCCTGAATCTGATAAGGCACTATCTCGTAGAAGCCCGGACGGTTGATGGAGCGATAGTAAGAGAGACGCACGTTCATCTTCTTGGTCGGCGTCCACTTGATGGAAGCCGATGGCAGATAATCCCAGTAGCTCTGCTCGCCCACCTGCCCCATGTTGCGGAAGTGCTGTAGCATGGTGTAAATCTGGTTGGTATGCTCAGCACGGAAACCGGCATTCAGCTCGCCCACCTCGCTTTTCAGGGTAACCATGGCGTAGGCACCGCCGATGTGCTCCTTGGAATCGTAGTTGAGCTGCGAAGCCTGAGAATAAGGTGTCTTGCAGACCCAATCGATGTTGGCATACTGGTCTAATCCGTTGCCATCCAGTTTCTGCGAAATATCGGCAGGATTGAAGATGTAAGAATAGTATCTGTTGCTGCGCTCCTTTCTGCGATACTGTGCGCCCGCCTTCCAAAGCGCCTCAACAGAGTTGGCGAAATGGGTATCGTAAGAGAGGTTGATGTAACCAGCCCAGTCGGTATCCTTGTTGTGCTGGAATCGGCGCTCGGCACTCTTAGGCAGGGTCTTGGTGATGTTCTTGTCGGCATCCCAGATGGAACCCGAAACGGCATCACCGCCATTCTCGGCTGTTCGGCTCACGGTATTCGTCAGGGTGACGTAGGTTCTGTCCGGATCTTCCTCCTTTGCCTGCGAGAAGATGCCCGACCAATCGAGGGTAAAATCCTTGGTAAGATGATGCGTACCCTTCAGGTTGGTGGCGAAGATACTCTGGGTGGTTGAGAGCGAGCGAACCTCATCGTCCTGGGTGTAGCTGTCAGCTCCGATGTATTCGGTATTGATGCCGCTATTGTATCTGATGCCCTTGGAATTGGTGCGCACATACATGTTGTACCACTCCAGTTTGTGGCCTGGCAGGGTTAAATCGAACTTGGCATGAGCACCCGTGGTAAGATCGTGGATGCTGTAGTAGCGATGGTGCAGATTGGAAATGTACATTGCCTGCTCGCCCGATGCCATCTTTACGGAATTGTAGGTACGCTCGGTGCCACGGAAAGTATTCTGCACGCTTCCGGCGAGCATCACGCCCAGGCGGTCGCCCCAGAAGCGGTTGCCGATGCTCAAGCCTCCGATGAAGTTAGGAGATGGCATGGAATGACTCTTCAACTGAACAGGACCGTTCTTGAAATCACTCATCTGTGCCTTGTATTCTTTTCCGAAAGCCTCGTAAGGAGATTTCTTGGTGTAGTCAGAGCGGTTGCTGGTAAGATAATCCCTGCCATCTTTCCAGAAATAATCACTCGCTCCGATGGCTGCATTCGCCTGAATCTGGAAGCGGGATGGGGCATCCTTCATCACCATGTCCACCACGCCGCCGGCTGCATCGCCTTCCATATCAGCCGTCAAAGACTTGGATACCACGAGGCGATCCATCAGATCAGAAGGGAAGATATTCAACGGGATGTAACGGTTTTTATCATCCGGACTTGGAATCTTCACACCGTTTACCAGGGTGTAGTTGTAGCGCTTGTCCATGCCTCGGAGGATGGCGTAGGAAGCTTCGCCCGATGCATCACGCTCCATGGTTACACCCGATACACGCTGCAGAACGCTCGCCACGTTGACATCAGGCGAAAGCTGGATGCTCTGCTGACTCATCACGTTGAGCACGTTGCCTGCATTCTTCACGGTTTCTATGGCGCTGCGGTCGCTGCGGTATTCACGGTGGCCTGTAACCACCACTTCGCCCAACTGCTTCAGGTCTTCATCCATCGGAATATCCACCTTGTCTTTCTTAGCCACATCCACTACCATCTCCCTGGTCTTGTAAGACATGTAGGAAACGATGATGGTAAACTTGCCTTTATCTGGCAATTCATGCAGGGTGAAAGTACCATCGAGTCCGGTGGTGGTACTCACGTTGGGCAGTTCCTTTACTCGGATTACGGTTCCGATGAGGGGTTCGCCCGTTTTGTTATCCTTGACTATACCATCCAGCGTGTGAGCCTGGATGGCGGTAGTCGCAGCGGCAAGAAGCGCCGCACTCAGTAAAAATCTTTTCATCTATATTGCTATTGAATACTTTACTTGTTTCTTGTAATCGTGTGGATGATTTTGCCATCCTTATCTATCATCGACATTCTCAGCTGCTTCTTATCTACAGTAAATACAGAGAAGCCATCGGCTGAACTGCAGAACACGGTGCCATCGATAGGCTTCACAGGACGAGCCAGAGATGATGAGGAATTAACTACGTAGTCGATGTTGTCGCCCTTCTTCTGAATGTGCTGGAAGTTGTGTATGTGACCGCAGGCATAAATTGCCACATTATTATATTTATGGAGGATAGGAAGAAGGCGCTTCTGCATGTCGAGGCGCTCACTCTCCTTCTTGCCTGTTTCGGCATAGATAGGATGATGGCCTACCACGATGACCCAGTCTTCCTTGGCATTCTTCAGCGTTTCGTCGAGCCAGGAGAGCTGAGCCTCAGCATCCTGCTTGCAGGCATCAGGATAGATTTCTGAATTCTTGCGGTAAGAATCGATGAGGGGTGTGGTGTCGAGGAAGATGACGCGCACGGTGGTTCCCTTGTGGTCGAACACCTTGGTGTAATATTTGGCTGGCATCATCCAGCGGCGGCTCACCTTGCCGTAGTCCATAAAAGCCTGGGTATTACCACGATATTCATGGTTTCCGCAAACCGGGAACCAGTTGAGCATCAAGTCGGGATGAGAATAAACCCATTCGTAATTGGTAAGCCACAGAGGATCCTGTGTAGAAGCCACACCATTGAAATGGTGAATGTCGCCCACTGCAAGTACGCATTCCGGATCTACCGTACCCGCCATCTCGCCCATCAGTTCGGCGATAGGCTTCTGGTCGTAGTAGCCGTTGCGACCCATGTCATTAGTCATGTAGAGGGTGATTTCGCCCTTCAGTTTCTGCCATTCGGCAGCATTCGCCTTCCAGTTTGGATTCTGCTGAATAGCGGTTGCTGTACTTTGAGAACAAGTGGTTACTGCTGCGTTTTGAGCCTGCACAGTCAAGCCTCCGCCCAACAATAAAGCCGAAGCCAAAACAACAGTTGCTACTCTACCTTTCATCATAGCAAAGCCATTCATGCTGCTATGCTTACCCGATACATTCTTTTTCATTTTTCTTTATCTGACTATAATACCTTTATTAAAGATTTCCCCTTTCGGGGTAATACCTGTTAAATTTCGGGTGCAAAGGTAGGGGTATTATGTGTCAAAGAGGTTACAGGGATTTGAATTAGCAGATAAAGAATGCTACAATTCTGTTACGGCTTGCATATAAAAGATGAAAATATCCTGTTACGGCAATATGCTTATACCGCTTTAGCTCTATCCTTCAAAATCGCAGCCATATTATCGCTCGCCCATCCTATCAGACTATTCATGATAGGAATCAGGGATTCTGCACGAGGGGTAAGCGAATACTCAACTCTTGGCGGAACCTCGGCATACACCTTTCTGTTTACGTAGCCATCCGCCTCCAGGGTCTTCAAGGTGCTGGTGAGCATTTTCTGCGAAATATCGGGGATGAGCTTGCGGAGAGCGTTGAAGCGAAGCGGCTCCTCCTTGTGGACATTCAGCGTGTAAATAACGAGCAACGACCACTTGTCGCTAATGCGGGCCAGCACATTGCGAATCGGACAATCCTGGAAAACCATTTCCTTTATCATTCTTGCCATAATCTCTATTCTTACCTTATTAATAATCTACTTTTTCTTTTCCATTTCTATCGCTACAACTATCTTATTATCTGCAATAGGCTACAAAAGTAACTAATATCCCCAAAGAAACCAAACATTCAAAGTTAATCTAAGTTAACGCCTGTTTTTTCTTTCTCCAATTCCATCGCAATAGTTACCTCCAGGTAACCATCTCACCCCAAAGTGCCTTCTTGTGGGAACGGATTTTTTGCAGTACCTTTGCAACGCAATTCATAAGTATAAACATTTAAATAATAGAACAAGATGAAAGAAACAAAGACTATCGCAAAGGCTACCAACTTTACAGCCGTTGATTTTGGTAAGATGAGTGAAATCAAGGATTACACCTTGCAGTTGGGTCCTGAGATTAAGATTCCCGGAAAGGTATTCGGAGGTCAGAGCGTGAACGCTACTGGTGGCGAATTCTCATTCCAGAGCTTTGCTCCTGGCACAGAAACTGGCTTCCTTCATACTCACAAGAACCACGAGGAACTGTATTTCTTCATGAGTGGCAAGGGCGAGTTCCAGATTGATGGCGAGGTATTCCCAGTTCAGGAGGGCAGCGTGGTAAGAGTGGCTCCAGCCGGCAAGCGTTCTGTTCGCAACAATGGTGCTGAGCCTCTGCTGATGCTCTGCGTGCAGTATCGTGGCGCAACCTTTACTGCTGAGGATGCTACCGATGGCGTTATCCTGAACGAAAAGGTAGAGTGGTAATTGAACATCAGGGAATCTCCCCCGATGCTTTTAGGGAAAATCATACGCAGGTTTATGATTTTCCCTTTGCTTTTTTCAGCTATTCTCTCTATCTTTGCACCATCAAAAAGTTGATAGCGGCACCAAGTAGCCTCTTCAATTAAAATAAATGCAGTAATAACCCTTTAAAGAGAAGATAGTTATGAAAAGAATGATTATGACATTGGTAGCAGTATGGATGATGATTACATCTATGAATGCTCAGAGACTGACAAATATTCAGGCAGAAGCTCGTTTTATCACAGATAAGATGGTGGTGGAACTGGGATTGAGCAGCGTTCAGCGCAACAGCATCCTGAACATCAATCTCAATTATCTCAATGGCATCCGAAGCTATCGCGACATTGATGCCTACGGCTGGCATTACCGCAACAAGCAGCTCAAGCGCATGATGACCGCCAGACAATGGAAGAGATTCAAGAACTCATACTATTTCTATCGCCCTATCGGCTGGAATAATCATGTGTATGTTCACCATATTTACACCAAGTATCCAAAGCATAACTGGGGACACGACAAGCGCCGCCCTCGCCCTGAGTGCAGCTACGGAAGACCAGGATGGCCAGGCGGAACCCATGTAACTTATAGACCAGGAAAGTGGAAGCACGATAGAGATTGGGATGATGATGATGATGATGACGATGATGATGATTGAGATAATGACAGTGATGATGACTAAGATTAAGACTGAGATTAAGACAAACATTCGATGATAAAACAGAAGAAATCCAAGCTAGAGATGATTCTCCGGCTAGGATTTCTCGTTAAATAAAAACTAACTATGCCGTCTAACTAATAACTAATCATTAATTACTAACAAAACGTCTTCCACAATCTGCTCATCGAGCAGGCGATTATCCGAAAGCAACTCCTTCACATCGTATCTGTCGTAGAGTCCCTTCCTGATGCCGCCCACCATCACCTTCATTTCTGAAGTGCCATAGTAAGAGGCGATACGCTCGCCGAAACCGCCATCCTTCGAACCATCCTCCAGGGTTACCACCAACTGATGGTTTGCTTTCAGGCTATCCAGCGTCTCGGCATCCACCTCGTTCAGATAACGTGGGTTGATGAGCGTAGCATCGATGCCCTTATCAGCCAACAGGCGGACTACATTCTCGCCCTTCTGATAGAACGAACCGGCGGCGATGACTGCCACCTTCTCGCCCTGGTGCATTACCTTGTACTTTGCCTCGTAACCATATTCAGCATCAACGGCTTCTGACGTATGAACCACGCCATTGCTTGGCACGCGGATGGCGATAGGTTTCTTATCCTGCAGAATGCTCCAGCGGAGCATGGCGAAATACTCCTCGCAGGTGGTTGGAGCCAGATAGATGAGCCCCGGAATGCTGCAGAGCATCGGAATATCGAAAAGGCAGATGTGGGTGATGTCGTTCATCGAGTTCACTCCGCCTCCTACCACGTTGATTACGGCTGGGTTGGAATTGATGCAGAGGTCTTGCGCCATCTGGTCGTAGGTACGTTGGATAAAGGTGCTGTAAACGGTCCAGACAGGATGCAATCCACCCTTCGCCATTCCCGAAATCATGGCTACTGCCTGCTCTTCGGCGATTCCCATATCGATGTGCTGCTTGCCAGCCAGTTGGCGCTTATCGGCAGTAAAGCCACCTGCGGTAGGAGTACCGGCGGTTACTGCGATGAGGGTCTTATCCTGCTTCATCTCGCTGAGCATCCAGTCAGAGAATAATGTACCGTAATCCTCTGTCGGAGCAACCTTCGGGAGGATTCCATCGGCATTCCTTCTTGGTCGCGAACCGTCTTCCAGATTGAAAGGCATTCCCCAATGCCAAGCCTCCTTATTGGCTACGGCTGGCGCAAATCCATGACCTTTCTCTGTGTGAATGTGAACCACGGTAGGCTTATCCGTATCCTTCACGCTCTCGAAAACCTGGATGAGTTTTTCGATGTCGTTACCCTCTTCCAGATACTTGTATTCAAAGCCCCACGCCTTGAACCAGTTGTGCTCGCAGGTGCCGTTGCTCTCGCGCAAGGCACGCAGGTTCTTGTAGATTCCGCCATGATTTTCGGCGATAGACATTTCGTTGTCGTTCACCACGATGATGATGCCCGTGCCGAGTTCCGAAGCCTCATCCAGTCCCTCGAAAGCCTCGCCGCCCGAAAGGGATCCGTCGCCGATAATGGCGATGATGTTCTCATCGGTACCCTTGACGTCGCGCGCCTTCTGCAAACCAGTGGCAAGACTCACGGAAGTGGAAGTATGCCCCACCTCGAAGTTATCATATTCAGGGCATTCGGCAGGAGATGAATAGCCCGAAATGGCATTCATGTCATCCACGTCGCCGAGGAATCCCGCAGCACGCCCGGTAAGCACCTTGTGAGGATAGCATTGGTGGCTGACATCAAACACAAACTTATCCTTTGGCGCATTAAACACATAGTGGAGCGCCACGGTAGCCTCCACGAATCCGAGGTTCGGTCCCACATGACCGCCATGCTTGCTCACACGGTTCAACACAGCCTGTCTTGTCTCATCCGCCACCATCTGCAGCGCCTTCAAATCCAGCTCCTTCAAGTCGGCTGGCGACTTTATTTTCTCAATATACATTTTCTTATATTTATAATTATGATTTCCGGTTGCAAAGATACGAAGAATTCAGAAAACCCGCATTACCCAAACTACAGAAAAAATGAATAATTTTCCCTATTCCGCCAAAAGCCTCTACTTTTTCTTCCCCCAGCCCCATTTTTTCCTTCCAAATCGCTTTCATTTCAAAAACTTTTCGTAACTTTGCCACAAAGAATAAAAATGCAAAGACTATGGTAGAAAGAATTTATCCTGTGGGAATACAGACCTTCAGCGACATCATCAACAGAGGATGCGTGTATGTGGATAAAACTGACTTGATATACAAGTTGACCAAGAAGTACAAGTATATATTTCTCAGTCGTCCCCGTCGGTTCGGAAAATCCTTGCTGAGCACAACCCTCCATTCCTATTTCGCAGGCGAGAAAGACCTGTTCAAGGGACTTGCCATCGAAGGTTTGGAAAAAGACTGGACAGAATACCCTGTCCTGCACTTCGATATGTCTATATTCAAGTATTGCGACATCAAATATTTTAATGAGAAATTTGACATACAACTTGAAGATTACGAGAAGAAATACGGAATAGAGCGCAGCAAAAAGACCCCAGGAAACAGATTGACAACGCTAATCAAGACCATCAAAGAGAAGACAGGCAAAGACCTCGTCATCATCATTGACGAATACGATGCTCCTCTGCTCGATGTTCTTCACGACAAAGAGAAATTAGAGCAAGTGAGAACCATCATGCAGGAATTCTACACTCCTATCAAGGAATGTGACAAGTATTGGAGATTCGCCTTCATCACGGGTATCACCAAGTTCTCGCAGCTCAGCATCTTCAGCGCTATCAACAATCTGACCAATATCTCCATGGACCCAGAGTTTGCAGCCATCTGCGGCATCACCAAGGAGGAACTCACCACCACCCTGAGCCAAGACATCGAACTGATGGCGGAGCACAATGGGGTGAGCAAGGAAGAGATGGCACGGATGCTCCAGGAGAATTACGACGGCTATCATTTCACAAGAAACAGCCCCGACATCTTCAATCCGTTCAGTCTGATGCGAGCCTTGGCGTCGGGCGAGATAGAGGACTACTGGTTTGCATCGGGCACTTCTACCTATCTTATCAATCAGATGCAGAGATTCAAGACTGACGTGACGGAGCTGGATAATGTCTTCGCCTTCTCGTCTTCGTTCGACCGTCCTACGGAGAAGATGACGGATGCCCTGCCATTGCTCTATCAGAGCGGTTATCTTACCATCAAGGGCTACGACCCTCTCTCCAAAGGCTACTATCTGGGCATTCCAAACAAGGAAGTAAGGGCCGGACTGATGGAAAACCTGCTGCCGCTCTACACGAATCTGAGCGATGGCACTTCGCTGGGCTTTGCGGCAAGATTCTATCAGGCTTTGGTGTATGGAAACATCGACAAGGCGATGACGCTGATGAAATCCTACTTAGCTTCCATTCCTTACCCGGAAGGCGGAAAGGATGTATTGGCAGACATGCAGAAAAATGAGTATTATTACGAAACCGTTTTCTACATCATACTTTCGATGATGAACATAGCCGTTCTCACGCAGGTGAAGAGTTGCAGGGGCAGGGCCGATGCCGTGATGTTCTCGCCCCACACCATCTTCGTCTTCGAGATAAAGATCAACAAGCCTGCCAAAGAAGCCCTCGCCCAGATAGACGAAAAAGGCTACATGGTTCCTTTCGAGGCTGATGAAAGAAAGCTTGTAAAGATTGGCATCAGCTTCAGCACAGAGACAAGGACTATTGAGGATTGGGAATACAGGGTTCTGGATAAAACTTCAACAAAACCAACACATAAGAAAGCGTATTCTGTCGAAGAAAAAAGAAAAGAACACGGAAACGCCTATCTACCTTGGGAAAAAGAAGCAGACGACATTCTGATAAACTTTTATAATGAAGGAAAAAAGATAAAGGAAATAGCAGAAATCATGGAGCGCTCGAGAGGAGCGATTTACTCTAGACTCAAAAAGCTAGGAATTATAAATTAATAAGAAGACTCTGAATCAGCATTTCTTATGGCTAATTCAGAGCCTTCTTTTTTTTCTACTTTTTTCCCTATTCCTTCACCTCCATCATTTCCGGATGCTCCATCCGCTCCTGTTTCTTAAGTTTCTTCACCACCTCGGAATAGCTGTGGCGAATCAGGGACTGGATGAAATCATCTTCCAGCGAGCCATAGAGATTCACCTGGTTCCAATACTTCTTATTCCAATGCCAGGCGCCTTCTATTTCGGGATGCACTTCCCGGAGTTCAAGGGCGTAATCGGCATTACATTTCATCGTAACCCACTCGGGACGTTCCAGGTCGAGGCAGGCGAAAATCTTGCCCATAATCCGAAACACCAAGGTGGTTTCATCAAAAGGGAAATCCTCGGTAACGAGGGGGAGTGAGAGGCAATACTCTCTAACTGATTCTATGTTCATAATTTCTTCTGACTAATTCTGATTAAGATGATTCTACGTTTCTGCTGCAATTTCTAATGCATCTTCAGCGGCATAATCTTCTGCTGTATTTTCTGCTGCAAAGATAATGAATTCTGATGAAACGGCAAAACTTATCTCTGGAAAAAACAAAACTTATCCGGGAAAAATTCCGTTATATTAAAATCGCTTTCATACCTTCTCCGTAATTTTGCAGCATCATTCGCCAGGATGAGCCGGATATTTTTTCCGGAAGAAGATAAAACTCCCTGGTTCTCGATGCAGCACAGCCTATCGCCCAGCACAAGATCATATTGAATTTCCATCCCCCTCTTCCTGCTTATCTTCAAAATTCGGGAAACATCGAATGTCTTGGTCAGGGTTACCATCGGCATCGGCGACGACATCCATAAATCGAATGCCGCCGCCCTGGAAGTTTCTCTTGGATTTATCTCTTTCTTCATAACATTCTTTTTTGTTTTAGCATGATTTCTACTCTATTGGAATCCAAATTTCTGTTAGCAATTCCTCCGGAGCTGTTGTCTCCGGATCGTTCAGGTAACGTTCAAACATCTGACAATGCTCCAACACTCCGCTTCCCAACTTCACCTTCTCGCCTGATGCAGGAAGGAGTTCGCCATAAACCTTGGCGTTTACTTCTGCCAGATTCTCATACGGTCCCTGATAGCGATAAACCAGGAAGCGACCACCATAAATCGTAATGATGTTCACATCTTCCTCAGGCTGAAGCAGCTCTACGATAGGAGCTGCGATACAAACATCCATACGGCAGGCATCAGCAGGAGTTGCTGCCGGATTGTCGTGATAGATGTTGATGTATTCTGCATCTGGACAATCATAATCAAGATGATGCTTCTGGCAATAAGCGCCCAACTTGTTCCAAACCTCCATGTAATTGACAGACTTATAATCACCCAAAAGGCGATCGCCGGCTGCATCGGGGCATAATAATTCTCCGTCCAGCAGGTTTCAGACTTTTCTTTCATATCATTCTTATTCATTTTCTTTTCTCCTATTTTATACAATAAGTTTTTTACATCTCATTTGATGTAATGAGACTGCAAAGATAGGCGATTTTTGGGAAGACGATTTTAACATAAAGGAATAAAACGCAATTTTTTAGAGAAGATAGATTACTTTTTGATGGATAAACAGATAAAATTCAAAAGAAAGGCTTTAAAACACCCCCTTTATGAGATACCTAAAAATAACCCTTTTGTAACTTTTTCAAGAAAATATTTGGTAGTTACATAATTTTATTGTAGATTTGCAGCAGATTTTCAAAAGAAGGAGTGCTTATGCAGAAGAAAAAAGATAAAAACCTGATGAAAACGGATGTGAAGCCGATGAAACAAGGACTGCTATCCCAAATATTCCATCTCTATTACGATGGTTTCAGGAAGATGACCCTGGGCAAGACGCTCTGGACCATCATCCTCATCAAACTTGCCATCATCTTCCTGGTGCTCAAGCTCTTTTTCTTTCCTGATTTTATCAATACGAATGCAAAGAACGGAGACAAGGCTGGCTTCGTCTCCAAGGAAATTCTCAACAGATAAAACTCTGGATTTCAATCTCATATTATCGAAAGAAATACAAAAACATTATATAATAACAATTTTAAAACCATCCAACTATGATGACAAATCTATTGTTAGACATTACATCAGCGACCATCGACTGGTCGAGGGCGCAATTCGCACTCACGGCCATCTACCATTGGCTGTTCGTGCCGCTCACCCTGGGACTGGCAGTAATCATGGGCATCGCCGAAACATGCTACTACCGCACCAACAAGCCGTTCTGGAAGCACGTAACCCGTTTCTGGCAAAAACTCTTTGGCGTCAACTTCGCCATGGGCGTTGCCACAGGCATCATCCTGGAATTTGAATTCGGCACCAACTGGAGCAACTACTCCTGGTTCGTGGGCGACGTGTTCGGCGCTCCCCTAGCCATCGAAGGCATCCTGGCATTCTTCATGGAGAGCACCTTCGTAGCCGTAATGTTCTTCGGCTGGGATAAGGTGAGCCGGGGCTTCCACCTTGCCTCTACCTGGCTCACGGGACTTGGCGCCACCATTTCTGCCTGGTGGATTCTCGTAGCCAACGCCTGGATGCAGTATCCGGTGGGACAGGAATTTAATCCCGATACCATGCGCTTCGAGATGACTTCGTTTATGGATGTGGCACTCTCGCCATTCGCCATCAACAAGTTCACCCATACCGTTACTTCCTCCTGGATCATCGGCGCCACCTTCGTAGTAGCCGTAAGCTGCTGGTATCTCCTGAAGAAGAGAGAAACCCAACTGGCGAAGGCGAGCATCAAGATGGGTGCCGGAGTAGGACTCATCGCCACCCTGCTGGCTGCGATGACCGGCGACAACTCTGCCTACCAGGTGGCACAGGTGCAGCCGATGAAACTGGCTGCGATGGAAGCATTATATAATGGTGGAAACGGCGAAAGCCTCACGGCGATAGCAGCCGTTCATCCCTTCCGGCAGCCCGATTACGAAAACGAGCAGGAGCCAGCCATGCGCATCGCCATCCCCAACATGCTCTCGTTCTTAGCCACCCGCACAGCCGATGGCTACGTGCCTGGCGTAA
Source organism: uncultured Prevotella sp. (assembly GCA_900544825.1). Lineage (GTDB taxonomy): Bacteria > Bacteroidota > Bacteroidia > Bacteroidales > Bacteroidaceae > Prevotella. The sequence continues at coordinate 19,900 of UQWP01000035.1, forward strand.
ACGATATTATCAAGGGTTACACTAAAGAGGATGGCACCCGGGAACCATCCGTGCAGGAAAAGATAGCCCGGGGCAAGAAGGCGATAGTTGCCCTGAAAACCTATCGCGAAACGAAGGCGAAAGACCAGCTCCCTATCCTCAGGGAGAATATGAAATACTTCGGATATGGTTACATCAAGGACGCCAAAGAACTGGTACCGAGCATCCCGATCTGCTTCTACGCCTTCCGCCTGATGGTGGGAGTAGGCTGCCTGCTCATTCTCTTCTTCGCCCTCAGCCTATTCCTGGTCTATAAGAAGGAAATCGCCCAATACCGATGGTTCCTCATTTCCGCCATCATCATGATTCCGCTGGCTTACATCGCCTCAGAATCGGGCTGGATAGTAGCAGAAATCGGTCGCCAGCCTTGGACCATCCAAGACCTGCTGCCAGTAAGTGCCGCCATCTCCGACATCGAGGCAGGCAGCGTGGCCACCACCTTCTTCATCTTCCTGGCACTCTTCACCACCATGCTCGCCGTGGAAATCAACATCCTGGTGAAGCAGATTAAGAAAGGACCGGAATACGAATAAAAACTTAAGATAATAAGCTTAAGATGATAAACTTAAGATTATGAAATAACTTTATGACATTAGCATTATGACATACGAATTTTTGCAATCATACTGGTGGTTCCTCGTATCATTATTAGGAGCCCTGCTGGTGTTTCTCATGTTTGTACAGGGAGCCAACACCTTGATATTCTGTTTGGGAAAAACGGAAGAAGAGCGTCGCCTCATCATCAACTCTACGGGACGAAAATGGGAGTTCACCTTCACCACGCTCGTCACCTTCGGCGGAGCCTTCTTCGCCTCGTTTCCATTGTTCTACAGCACCAGTTTCGGCGGAGCCTACTGGCTGTGGATGATTATCCTGTTCTCGTTTGTGATTCAAGCCGTGAGCTATGAATTCCAGAACAAGATAGGTAATTTTCTTGGACCGAAGCCCTTTCAGATCTGCCTCATTATCAACGGCATCGTGGGTCCGCTGCTTCTTGGCGGAGCCGTAGCCACCTTCTTCAACGGCAGCAATTTCCTGATAGACAAGGGCAATATTACCAACAGTCTGCAACCCGTCATCAGCCGCTGGGCAAATGCCAGCCATGGTCTTGATGCCCTGCTCGACCCATGGAACGTAGTGCTGGGACTTGCCGTACTGATGCTAGCCCGTATTCTGGGCATGCTCTACATCAAGAACAACATCGAGCACCAGCAGATTCAGGAGCGCTGCACCCGCCAGTTGCCATGGAATGCCCTCCTCTTCCTATTGTTCTTCCTGCCATTCCTCATCAGATTGCTGGTAAAAGATGGATTCAGCACTTCTTCCGGCATTACGATTGAGAGTATGAAGTATCTTCACAATCTCCTGGAGATGCCAATTTTGCTTGTAATATTATTAATAGGTGTAGTACTCGTTCTTTTCGGCATTTTCAAGTCATCGAGGAGCGTGCAGTATAGAAAGGGAATCTGGTTTACGGGCATCGGAACCGTGCTTACCGTGCTGGTTCTGCTGCTGATAGCCGGCTGGAACAATACCGCCTACTATCCATCCAACATCGACCTTCAGAGTTCGCTCACTCTCGCCAACAGCTGTAGCAGCGAGTTCACGCTCCGCACCATGGCGATAGTCTCCCTCCTCATCCCGTTCGTGCTCGCCTACATCGTTTTTGCCTGGCGCGCCATCGACCGCAAGCGCATTACGCAGGAAGAAATAGAGCAGGGAGAAGCGTATTAAAAAAGGCAGTGAAAGCCTATTAAATATGCTCCACACGCCCTGATCAGGGCGTGTGGAGAAGACGTCCCATCAAACAAAAATCTGTAACCAATCTTTTGTCTTTCTAAATAAAAGCAGTATCTTTGCAGACATGAAACAGAAAATCATAGATAAAATCAACCGATTGGCAAGCCAGAAAGAGCCTTTTCTCTTTGTCATCAACTACCAGGCAGACGAGGCCTTCATCCGCAAGCTATCAGATATAAATCCCGAAGAATGCCTCTTCGATTTCGAAGGAAGAGGTAACTGGAGAGAAAACCATTCGAAAGAAATGGGGGATTCTAAAAGAATTTACGAGGAGATTTCAAGGGAGATTCCAAAGGAGATTTCGGAGAAAAAGTTTTTCAAAGGAACTCCTTTGGACTCTCCTATTTCTTGGCAGATAACCCCGCCCCTTTATAACGATTATGAGCGAAGCTTCAACATCGTGAAGAGCAACATTATGGCGGGCAACAGCTATCTTACGAATCTCACCAACCGGGTTCCCGTGAGCTGCAATCTTTCATTAGAAGAAATTTTCCATCGTGCAAAAGGGAAGTATAAACTGCTGCTCAGAAGAAAGAGAACTCAAGCAGAAGATAAAGCTCATCTGAAAGAAGAGAACATAGAAGAGAATCTCACCCCCTTCGTCTGCTTTTCGCCCGAAACCTTCGTCAGAATCAAGGGCGGAAGAATCTACTCCTATCCCATGAAGGGAACCCTGGATGCATCCCTCCCCAATGCAGAAAAGCTGCTGATGGAAGACCGGAAAGAGGCGGCAGAACACGCCACCATCGTAGATCTGATAAGAAACGACCTGAGCCGGGTGGCAGAAGATGTAAGGGTAGATAAATACCGTTACGTCGACGTGCTGCACACCAACAAGGGCGACATCCTGCAAACCAGTTCAGAAATCAGCGGTCGCCTGCCCGAAGATTACCCGCACCATCTGGGCGAAATCCTCGATGCCCAGCTCCCAGCCGGTTCCATCACGGGTGCCCCGAAAGATAAAACCATGCAGATTATCCAAGAGGCAGAAGGCTACGACCGCGGCTTCTACACGGGCATCATGGGAATCTACGACCAGGGCGAACTCAACTCTGCCGTCATGATAAGATTCATAGAAGAAGAAACTTCGCCGGTTGATTTTGAAGCCGACGGAGAAAAGAATTTCAAGGCAAACGAAGGAAAGAAGCCGAAGGAAAGCCGAAAATTGTATTTCAAGGCAGGCGGCGGCATCACTTCGAAGAGCGATTGCCGGAGGGAATACGAGGAAGTGATTCAGAAAATCTATCTTCCGTTTTAAATCCACCTTTCATCTTAGAAAAAATAAAAGAGATTATGAAACAGCAATTTATAGAAACAATAAAGATCAAGAACGGCAAGGCTCTGGCCCTGCCCTATCATCAGGCAAGAATGGAGAGAACCATCCGCAGGTTCTTTCCAACCCTCGCATCTGAAGAAATAAAACTCTCATCCCTCATTTTCCCAAAAGAGGAAATGAACCTTTACAAGGCACGAGTAGTTTATGGCACCCAGGGCGTGGAAGCCATCGAGTACGCCCCCTACAAGATGAAGGAGATTCATTCCCTCAAGGTGGTAGAGGATAATAATATCGACTACACCTATAAGAGCACAGACCGAAGTGCGCTCAACGCCCTGGTAGCCCAGAAGGACGATTGCGATGAAATCATCATTGTAAAGAACGGGCTCATTACCGATACCTCCTTCACCAATCTCGCCCTTTTTGATGGCAACAGATGGCTCACCCCCAAGCATCCCCTGCTCCAGGGAACCAAACGTGCCCAGCTCCTGGAAGCCGGCATCATCCTGGAAGCCGACCTCACACTAGAAAACCTCAGAAAGGCGGAAAAAGTGAGTCTCTTCAACGCCATGATAGATTTCGGAGAGCGGGAAGTAACCAAGATTTTCCTACCGGATCAAAACTGATTAAGCCCACAATTATAAAGAAAGAAATTCTACAGCTCTATCACCTCCAAATCATCCGGAACGAAGATTCTACCCTTGAAGTTCTCGGCAGCTTCACGGGTATAATTTTCTTTACGATTAGCGAGTGTTTTCTCCTCCGTATGATACAAGATAAGATTCTTCACGCCCAGTTCCTCCGCCAGTTTTCCGGCATCAAGCGCCGTACTGTGGCATTTCTCATAAGGCTTGAACGTATCGCGGTCGGCATAGAGACAAAACGCCTCACACATCATCCAGTCAGCCCCCACTATGTAGCGTCGGTTCTGCTCGTTATAAGGTTCATCACCCAGGCACGCCAAGACCAAAGGCTTATCCGATTCATCAGAAGAAGGCAACTCAGCCCGGAATCCGAACTGTTTTTCCTTAGTAGACTGAATATCAAAGCATTCCAACTTCATATCCCCCACTTCGAAGCAATCGCCATCTTCCAACTGATGGAACACCACCCTTTCAGCCACCTTAGCCAGTTGCTTCTTGGCAAGAATCATGTCGATGATGGTCTTGATCACCTTCATCACCTTATCGTTTCCATACACATGCAGCAATCCCTCGTAACCCTTACATTGTGCCACCATTCGGATTACCCAGATCACACCCAACACATGGTCGGTATGGGCATGGGTAACGAAGAGGTGATGAATATCAGAAATCCGAACATTCACCTTCTTCAGCTGCGCCAGTATTCCGTTTCCTCCGCCCGCATCCACCAGCATCAGGGTGCTGGGAGTCTGGAGCACAAAACAGGTATTATAAATCTGGGAAACCGTAGCATTTCCCGTTCCGAGCATCGTAATTTGAGTCGTTGTCTTATCCATTGTCTTATTCGTTATCTATTTGATTCACGCCCACAAAACTACTCATTTTCTGATAAACCACCAAGAAAAAGCCCCAAAAACTTTGCTTATTCCAAATAATAATCTTAACTTTGCGGCATAAAAACAAAAAGCAGGTTTCGATTATGGCAAAAATAGAAAGACAAAAGCGAATCTATCGCAAGCGCATCCCTTACGGAATGCAGAACTTTGAGGATGTAATGGAAAGAGATTGTTACTATGTTGACAAGACCCCATTCATAGAGAAAATAGAAGAATCTAACATGTATTTCTTCTTCATTCGCCCTCGCCGTTTCGGCAAGAGCCTTACCCTCTCCATGCTCGAAAACTATTACGACATCAACAAGAAGGATAAGTTTGAAAGCCTCTTCGGCAAGCTTTACATCGGAGAGAATCCTACCCCTGAACGCAACAGCTATCTCATCCTTCACCTGAATTTTGCCATGATTTCAGCAGGATTGGATAATTATAAAAAAGGACTTGATGCCCATTGCAACAACAAGTTCAATTCCTTCTGCAGCAGATACGCCCACCTTTTGCCACCGGACATAAAGGAAGAGATGAACCAAAAGGAAGATGCCGTTGCCCAATTGGGATTTCTATGCGACAAATGTGCTGAAGCAGGCTTGAAGATTTATCTCTTCATCGACGAATACGACCACTTTACCAATCAGATTCTTGCCCACAAGGAGCATGAAAAACGATACCGCGAGCAGACTCACGGTGAGGGATATCTACGACATTTCTTCGACACAATCAAGGGAGCCGCAGGAGATTCACTGGGCAGAGTTTTTGTTACAGGAGTAAGTCCCGTAACCATGGATGATCTGACCAGCGGTTTCAACATCGGTACCAACTATTCTCTGGCTCCGGAGTTCAACGAGATGGTGGGATTCACCGAGGAGGAAGTGCGTGAAATGCTGGCTTATTACGCCAGCGTGCTGCCATTCCGCCATAGCGTGGATGAGCTGATAGAAGTGATGAAGCCATGGTATGATAACTATTGCTTCGCCATCAAAAGTTACGGCAAGACAACCATGTACAACTCCGTGATGGTACTCAATTTTGTGGACAATTACATCCGCAACGATTACGACATTCCTGATAGCATGTTGGAAACCAACATCCGCATCGACTACGACAAGATTCGCATGCTCATCCGCCACGACAAGGAGTTTGCCCACGATGCCAGCATCATACAGGATATCGTGACCAAGGGATTCACCACGGGAACCCTGATGGAGAATTTCCCTGCCGAGCGCATCAACGACCCCGATAATTTCCTGAGTCTGCTCTTCTATTTCGGCATGGTGACGATAGGCGGCACCTACCAGGGCAACACCCGCTTTGTGGTTCCCAACGAGGTGGTGCGCGACCAGATGTACACCTATCTGCTGGATACCTACAAGGAGAACGACCTCACCTTTGAGCAATACGACAAGACCCAGCTGGAGAGCAAGTTGGCTTACGAAGGCGCATTCAAGCCCTACTTTGCCTACATAGCCGATTGTCTGAAGCGCTTCTCCTCCCAGCGTGACAAGCAGAAGGGCGAGGCTTACGTTCATGGCTTCACCCTGGCGATGACGAGCCAATGCAAGTTCTACCGTCCTATATCAGAACTTGACAACGACGGCGGTTATGCCGACATCTTCCTGCTGCCCCTTTGCGACATTTATAAGGACATGGAAGATTCCTACATAGTGGAACTGAAATATTGCAAGTCGGGCACCAGCGATGAACAGCTGAATCATCTCTTCGAGGAAGCTTCTGCCCAGATAAGGCGCTACGCCGATAGCGACATCGTGCGCGAATCTGTGAAGACCACGAAGCTTCATCAGCTCGTTGTGATTTACCGGGGAACAGAGATGGCGATGTGCGAGGAGGTGGAATAAGAAGAAAGAGAGAAAGGGCTATGTAAAATCAGGAATTATGGCAGAAAAAACAAATAAGGGGATGAACGGATTGTTCACCCCCTCTCTCTACTTATTGTTCTATCTTCCATTTGCCCTCCCCGTACCATTTAACCACTTCACTTGCGGTATAAGGCTCAAAATCCCAGTCGCGTGAGTGCATGAACAGGTTCGTCTTGGGGTCCCAATACCAATAATGGGTGGAACCTAGGCCATTGCCCAGATAGAGTCTGCATTCTTTCTCCTTATTAGGATGTTCCTTCAGATAGTTAAGCAGCTCAATAGTTGAAATCCATTTCTTTTCCATAAATTTCATTATTAAAATTCAACAATATAATTATTTAAATATCAAACACGTCGCAAAGATAGGAGATCCCTGCGAAATGAACAAATCTATTAGATCTTCTTAGATCGATTCCCTAGAGTTTTAGATCTTCTTAGATCCAACTCGAAAATAAGATTACAAAACGACTTATAAACAAGACAATTATGATGGTAGATAAAAATATTTTCAATCTAAACGGGAAAAGCCAGGAACAGGTGAAGAAGGCATTTCTGGAATTCCTGAAAATAGACCATATCAAGCCCGGAGGCTATGCCAGCGTCGGCTCAAACAAGGTTATCTGCGAGGTGGCGAAAGAGGCCTGCGGGGTAAACTCGGTATTGGATATCAAGAATGTGGCGGATGCCACAGAAGTGAGCAGACTCTTAACCGTTAAGATAGACGAAGAAGAAGATTACGGCAAGAGGCACCAATTGGGAAGCCTGAGATGCCACGTTAGAAAATACATCGATTTTCTTGACTACTGCGAACGTATGAAAGGCAAGCCAGTTTACGAATTTGAGAAGGATCCCGACAAGCCATTCATCAACGCAGGTCAATTCAAGAAGATAGTTTCCCTGCTGAAGGTAAAGAAGAACATCATCCTTGAGGGAGCCCCCGGCGTTGGCAAGACCTTCTTGGCAAGAAAGATAGCCTATCAGCTGATGGGAAAAATAAAGGATGAAAACATCGAAATGGTGCAGTTTCATCAATCCTACAGTTATGAGGATTTCGTGCAGGGCATCCGTCTTTCAGAGGAGGGTACTTTTGTGCAAAGAAATGGCATTTTCTTTGACTTCTGCAACAAGGCAAGGCGTTCTCCCGACCAGCAGTTTGTCTTCATCATCGACGAGATAAACCGAGGAAACATCAGCAAGATTCTGGGCGAACTGATGATGCTGATAGAGGCAGACAAGCGCAAGAAGCAGTATGCCATCAAGCTGACCTACAGCAACGAGGATGATGAACGCTTCTTTGTGCCCGAGAACGTTTATCTGATAGGCTGCATGAATACCGCAGACCGCTCGCTCGCCATCGTGGATTATGCCCTGCGCCGCCGATTCCGTTTTTGCCCCATCAAGCCTGAGTTCAACGAAGCTTTCATCAGTTTCCTGGAAGAAAAAGGCATCAGCCAGAAGAATGCGGAACTGGTGGTGAGCAAGGTAAAGGGTGCCAACGAGGTGATTTCCACCATTGATAGAGGATTGGAAATCGGTCACAGTTATTTCTGTCAGACAGATGGCTGTGAAGATTTTTCCACCTGGTGGAGTGACATCTGCGAGTATGAGCTGTTTCCGTATCTTCGTGAAATCTGCTTCGATGATGAGGATAAATATGAGTTAATCTGCAACAAACTGAAATTCTGAGATGCAACAGAAAATTCCTATTGAGAATCTGTATTATCTGCTCTGTTATGCCTGGGGCGTAAGCGACCAGCTTGACAAGGTGAAGGTGGATGGCGAGAAATGCCATTCGCTGGAGAACCTATTGTCGATGGTTCTGCTCAATGTTTGCGACAAGTTATTGCGCCAAGGTCTAGTAAGAGAGTATCGATACGAGGAACAGGAGGTGGAAGGCATACGCGGCAAGCTGAATCTTGCAGAGACCTTGAAGAGCGGTAAGTATCTGTATGGTCAAACTATCTGTCAGGTAGATGAACTGACGCAGGATGTGGTCATCAACCGGGTTATCTTTTCTACCGTGAAGAGGCTGATGAGGATTGAGGGGATTGATGAGAATATCAGAGTGAGGTTGCGAAAGACATTGGCAAGATTTCCTCATATTGCGGAGATTCGTGTTACAGAGGGGTTGCTGGGGCGGCTTCTGAGGCATCTTCCGGGGCGGTTTCAGGGTCATCGGCAAAACGGAGTTTATTCGTTGGCGCTGAATGTTTGCAAGCTGATCTGGGAATCTACGCTTCCTATCAAGGGAAAGGATGGACGACTGGAGTTTGTGGATTTCACGGAGGATGAATTCCGGATGAACTGCATCTTTGAGCGATTTCTCATGAATTTCTGCAAGCTAAATTGCAGGGAGGAGTTTCCAGAGGTGCATAGGGAATACATTGATTTCCAGCTTTCTCCTTTCGGGATGATGTTTAAGGAGGCTGGCGAGGCTCTGCCGATGATGGAGACCGACGTGACACTCTTCAATCCGGCAACGCAGGAGAAGCTCATTCTTGATGCCAAGTTTTATAGGGAAGCGCTGGTTTCGAAATATGGAGGAAAGGAGAAGGTGCGCAGGGAGCACCTCTCGCAGATTCTTTCTTATGTAATGAACCAGGAGGACCGGAGCAAGCCGCATACGCTGAATGCCTACGGAGCTTTGGTTTACCCTACCGTGGATGAGGATTTCGACTTTTCTTATAGGTATAAGGAAACGGGGCATCGCATCTATGTGAGGACGGTGAACCTGGGGCAGCCGTGGCGGAAAATAGAGGAACGGGTGAAGGAGATAGTGAAAGGGGGATGGGGATAAAAGGCAAGCGAGGATGGACAAGCGAGGATAGACAAGCGATGGAATCGCTTGGAACGGGGGTGAGAGGGATGCTTTAATTATTAACATTTTTATTAGTAATATTATGGATAGAGATGAAGCTATAGCTAGAGGATTGGAGATACACGAAACCAAACACTCTATGAAACGCAGGAGCCCCTGGCATGATTACCATGGGAAGGGTACTTATATGCTGACTCTTGTGGTGGAGGGACGCATGCCTCTGCTGGGGAAACTGGTGGGACGGGTGAATGCTCGACCTGGGGATGGTGATGGGCCTAAAGTGATGCTTTCGGAACTGGGGGCTGCTATCGTGAAGGAGGAAATTCCGAAAATTCATAAATATTACCCCCAGGTGGAGGTTTGGAAGGTTTGCATCATGCCGGATCATATTCACGCGATTGTGAGGGTGAAGGAGGACTTGAGAGGAGGACAAGCGATGGAATCGCTTGGAACGGGGGCGAGAGGGGGACATGGCGCTGCTCTGACTTGGGAGACGGGCGCTGCTTCTGCTCTGGTGAAGGAGGGAAACCAGGCTCTGAAGAAGGAGGCGAACCTGGCTCTGGAAAAGGAGGGAAACCCGGAAATGGAGAAGGAGAAGGAAGCGGCTCAGATTGAGATGACGGCGAATAGAGGGAAAGAGATGGATTCGCTGGGAATGGTGGTGAAAGGATTCAAACTGGGATGCAACAGGGCTTACAGGAGAATTTACGGGATGAAAAAGATGACTGGAAAGGGGCTCTTTGAACCGGGGTATAATGATAAGATTCTGCTGCATGAAGGACAACTGAAGGGATGGATGAAGTACTTGGATGACAACCCGAGAAGACTGATGGTGAAGAGACTGAATCCCGAGCTTTTTACTGTGATGCAGGACAAGATGGTGGCGGGACGCAGATGCCAGATGGTGGGCAATTGCTTCTTGCTCGATATTCCTGATAAGGTGGCGGTGATTGTGCATCGCAGGTATTCTGAAGAAGATTTGTGCCGCCTGCGCAAGGAATGGCTGACTTGCGGAGAACGTGGAGGCGTGCTGGTGAGCGCTGCTATTTCTATTAAGGAGAAGGAGGTTTTGCGCGAGGCTATGAACCGGGGGTACCGTATCGTGCTTTTGAGGGAGAATGGGTTTCCGAAGTTGTATAAGCCTTGCGGTGAGAGCTTTGATGCCTGCTCTGAGGGGCTGCTGCTGCAAATTAGCCCCTGGGAATATCATATGGAGAAGAAAACTATTACCAGGGAGGAATGCCTGGAGCTGAACGAGATGGCGGAAAAGATTGCTGAATGGGCATAGGGATTTTTTTGGGGGGCTGAGGCGTATTGGGGAGGAATGGGAGGAGAAGTGGGAGGAAACAAGAGAGGAGACAAAGGAAGAGACAAGGGAGGAGACAAGCGATGGAATCGCTTGGAACGGGGGCGAGAGGGGGAAACGGATGTAATAGAGCCAAAGTGTTATTTTACATTTTCTTTATGAAGGCGAAATAATAGCCAATGCTCTGTTTTTACTAAAATGCGTAGAAGCGGATTCTACCGAAGCCATGCGTAAAAATACCGAGAAACTGGCAAAAAACAAAATGAAATAGGATTTATTTTCATTTTTACACCCAAATATGACAAATATCTCACTTTTTTATATTAATTTCTTATTTTCTTACGGTTATATTTTGTCAACTCAGATATAAATTGTACCTTTGTATAAGTAAAGCATCGATTACCCTTGCTAAATAAAAACAATAACAATGAAGCAACAGAAATTCATTTTTTGTAGATATAGCTTCCAGGAAGATCCTGATACTATACCTGATAAGAGAGTAGCCATAGAAGAGATCAGCAAGCGTTTTACTGGCCTTTTCCATGCCGGAGAGAAGTTAACTATGTACATGAAGAAAGGTAAAGCTGATGTCAGCTTGCGAAATGATACCTTTGCCGTGCGCAAAGATATTATCGTGTTTAGACTCAACGATGACAAAGATCTGAAAAGAACCTTGCCAACAGGTACCACAACCAATGCCGTAGATGACTATGAAGAAACGACAGAAACATCATATCCTTTTTGCCATATCATCTTCTTCAATCAGCCAGGAATGCAATATGTGGCTATAGAAAAAAAAGCTGGTGCATTCTATGGAAAGATGGACAAGATTACCAAGATTCTGAAGCAGAACTTCGATCGAATGATAAAGACATTTGGCTATACTGTAAACTTTGAAGAAATCTATATGCAAGCAAAGGCATGGGATGTGGTAAAAAGAAAATGTAGAGAGAACAACGACTATGTAATCCAAGTTTGCCTGACTGCCAAGCGTGACAAAGATAACACAAAGAATTCTGATTACACTCGCAACAGCAATATCAATGATTTTATCGAAGAAGGATTGGAAAATGAAGCAAAAGAGGTGTTTGCTGGATGCAAATATGGCAAAGAGGCAAGCGAGCAGAGCGTCAAAAACTTTATCGACAACATGTTCTATATCAATAAGTTTGCAGAGAACAACGAGTGCGAGATAAAGGTGAAGTTGAGTAAAAGCGGCATCATCTGCCTCAACGAAGAAGTTGTGCCTATGTACTTCCTCCCAGAAAGAGCTATAGAGAATTTTCAGATAGGTTTTTCTATAAGTGCAACCGAAGATGTTTCCACTCTAGAAGAATGGCTCAATAATTGTATAAATGACATAAAGAAAACTGAAGATGCAACAACGCCTCCCCAAAAACTCACAAGACCTCATCAGTAATTCGTTTAAAGATGACATCATCTTAAAAGTGATAGACAAGAGTTGCAAACAATACGAGAGCCGCATGAATACCATGCGGTTCTCTACAACCGAAATTTTCGTTGAAGTAGTTTCCATGATAGACGATATCAGGGAACAATCTATCGATTATGACTTCGGCAACGCTTTCGACAATCTTTTCTGTCGCCTACGTGAATACGACTCTAGCGCAAATAATGCCGACGCAAAAATAGCCACGAGTGTCAGTATAACATGGGTAGCCTACCTGCTTTTCCTATGTTATGACAAAAAAGACGACTACGACCATTGGGCACATCGTCTGACAGGGAATCTTAAATCACATAATATTGAATATCGTAAGATTCTCGAAGATATTAATTCAAAACTTTCTGAACATCAGCACGAAGAAATCAAAGCCTATATTTTGGGCTATATAGATACCCCCGACAAATGGTTGTCGCAACTGATTGAAGATACCATTAAGTATGAGGGTATGAACAGAAAACTCATCCAAGACTTGAAACCATTTTTCTATACAGGCGAAGACCAACTGGCTCATATCATCGCCTATATAAAAGAGGTAAAAGCCGCCAGTTCTGATTCAACAATAGCCAAGATTACAGCAAAATACATTCATGAAAAAAAGATTTCTGACAATAATAAATCTATCAAAGGTCCTCTGTGGGAGATACTTCACGAACATGAATTGTATAAGACCAAGAAAGACAATTGGAACAAGGCAATAAACAATGCTATGAAACAATAATCTTTCATCTTGCTTGTTGGAGCCGATTATATTCCACGTATTTCCGCCAAAATCTCCCGATTTTCCGCACAATTTCCCCGTTTTTCCGCTCATTTTCCTCGATAAGATAGAAAATCTGAGCGGAAAAACGATGTTTTCTTCTGTAAAAACTGAAAAACACATATTCATCAGAGTTCATTCCCCTTATTTTCCTCGATTCTTTCCTTTTTCATTCCTTTTCATTCCTTTTCATTCCTCAGCTTGGCGAAAGAAGACTTTTTTGGCCATGAGCAATTCCTTTTTGCCTATCTTTGCATCGTCATCTGATAACAAGATGACTACCCATCAAGTGAGTTGCAAATCGCTAAGTGGGGAATGATGGTACTAGAAAAAGATGACAGGGAAACCTCTTCGAATGTCATTGTACTAGAGAGGCTTATTTAATACGCTTATAGAAATGAATATAGTATTAAATGGCAATATGAACGAAAGTTCTAGCAAGGGAGAAAAGAGATTCTACCCAAACACAGAGTTGGGAATCGACCTCAAGTTGATAATACGCAAGCCAGGACGCCTGGGCATCGGCGAGTATCTGGATGGAGCCATCACACACGACGGCGAAGATCACTTCACATTCGTGCAGAACGACTCCGAGAAGAAGAAGGAAAAGGTGGTGCAGAGAAATCCGCACGTGTATGAAGGTACATACATCAACGTGAACCGCAAAAAAGACGGAACTCTCTACCCTACCTTCAACCGTCCGCAGTTCACGGAGAAGTTCACCTTCCAGGACTTCTGCCTTCAGGCAGCCAAGGAGCTCTGGGTTATCAGCGGCCAGGAGAAAGGGCAGCCTATAAATATGAAATAGGAAATCTCTCAAATCTCAGTCTCAGTTAGCAAAAAAGTCACAATCCAACCCTTAACCCGCTTTCTAAGCGTTTATAACTTATTGATATTTAATTAGTTATATATAATATAAAGGAGCGGATACCACATTTAAAACAACTGAGACACTGAGACTGAGATTTTCGACAATTGAACGACAGGTAAAATTTTGATTTAATTCTCTAAAAAGTAATGAGTTACAATATTTTCAGCAGCACCGCTCCGGCGATGCCCAAGCCCAGCAAGGGCACAGAATTCGTGAAATTCGCCATCTCGCAGGCATCAAAAGATATGCGAGAAGTGCTTATTCCGATGGCTATTCCGGCTTTGGCCGCTCATCTCACGGACGTAAGATTCATGTATTCCGACAACAAATTCTATGAAATGTGCGGTCAGATGGGGCATTTGATAGGTCCTTCGGGTATCGGAAAGGCACAATTGGGACATCTTGTAGAGGCTATCATGCGAAATTTCCGCAAGCATGATGAGACTGAGTTCAAGAAACTCGTGGATTGGCAGCGACAGATGAAGACAAAGGGCGCCAACAAGGAAAAGCCCGAGCGACCAGACGTGAGTTTCTGGTTTCCGCCTGCAGATGTTACTAATCCAGCCTTCATACAGAATGCCATGGCATGCGAGAAACTGGGCGAAAGAACGCAATACCTCAACCTGCCCGAGGTGGAGATGGCGGATAGAATCTGCGGTGGTCATAAGCAGGTGAGCCAGATGGTGAGAAACATCTTCGACTGTCAGAGAGCCGGAGCCCTGCGCGCCACGGCTGATGGCGTAACGGGCAATCCCGTGCTCCGGGTAAACCTCACCTTTACTTCTACTCCGGAAGCAGCCCGACAGTTCTACAAGAAAGATATCACCAATGGTTTCTTCGGGCGTATCCCTTTTGCCTACAAGGCTCGTGGCGAGCGTAGCGGCAGGATTCCACGACAGGGTTCGTATGATGAGGATTTCCTGAAAAAGCTAGACAGCTATCTGCTACGCCTGGACAACTGCAAAGGAACCTTTGTGGTAAAACAGCTCAACAAGGTGGCCGACCAGCTGGCAGAAGAAATGGCAAGACTTGCCGACCTTGCCGATGATGATACTCTCTGGGAACTATCCCACCGCAGCATCTTTTCGGCATGGAAGAAGGGGGCTGTACTCTGGATTCTGAACGACCAGACGTGGACGCGATCCATCGGCGAGTTCGTTGTATGGTTCTGCTATTACGACCTGTGGTCGAAGGTAAAGGTGTTTGGCGACATGTTCAAGGGCTACGATGCCCAGGAAGAAGAGGTGCAGAGAAGCGGTCCTAAGAACATGCTCGACAGTCTTGAGCATTCCTTCAACGAGCAGCAGCTGGAAGCACTCCGCCTGAGCCTTGGAAAGAGCAAGGAGGGCACCAAGCACCAGCTCTACGTATGGAAGAACCGCAAATTCATCACCTACAGCAACCAGACGGGGCTCTATACCAAGACGCAGGAGTATCTTACGGGCACGCCGGAAGCTAAGGAGAAGAAATAAACATAATTCTATAAAGAGAAAAGATGAATGGAAAAATATGAGATTCAAAAGCTGCGCGACCTGCCGATAGAGAAGGTTGCGAAAGAGATGGGGATGAAGGTGGAGCACCACAAGGCGCTCTGCCCCTTTCATGACGACCACCATGCCAGCCTCTCGTTCAATAAAGCAAAGAACAGCTGCAGATGCTATGTCTGCATGGGGAATTCCTTAGGCACCATCGACCTGGTGATGCGATATCTGGGAAAGGATTTTCTGTCGGCTTGCCGATGGCTTGCCGAGGAACATCAGGTTCTACTGGAGGAGGATAGGAAGCGAGAGGCTTCTTCCTCATCTTCTTCCCTTGGAGGCTCTTCATCCGGAGGTTCTCACTCGGAAGATAATTCGGGTGGTTCTCCTTCGGGAAACTCCTCCTTTGATGCGAGCAGGTATGCGAGATTCTTCGAGCATCCCTGGCTCAACGAGGCGGCAAGAAGGTTTCTCTTCGAGGAAAGGAAGATTGACGAGAGAGTGGCCGGATGGTGCAGATTGACTTCCTGGACGGATAGAAAGGGCGTGAACTGGCTGCAGATTCCATACTTCAGCACGGAGGGGAAGCTGATCGGGATTCAGAACAGAAACCTCGATTATAAGAAAGGGGAATCAACTCCCCGATTCCGCTTTCCCTATGGTGCAAAATGCTCCATCTACAATCTGCCTATCGTGAGGGGGATGAGTCCGGGCGAGCAGCTCTTCATCACCGAGGGATGCAGCGACTGCTGGGCAATGCTCTCTGCCGGACACAAGGCGATTGCCATTCCTTCTGCCACGTTGCTGAAACCTGACGACAAGAAATGGCTGGCGGAAATCGGCTCGCAGCTCAAGATAGATTGGCACATGTTTCCCGACAGGGATGCGCCGGGAGAAAGCCTCTTCCTGCAGCTCAAGGAGATTCTGCCCTCGCTGGTGCACCACCAGCTGCCACCGGGTTGCAAGGACTTCAGCGAGTATTATCTGGAAGAGAAAAACTAGTTTATTAATTTTTAAAGCAATATGAATATGAACTATAATAATAAAAATGAATACGGTTAACGAAATTTAGCATAAA
>UQWP01000036.1 GCA_900544825.1 uncultured Prevotella sp.
TTATATAAATACATGATAAAGCCTTTAGACAGAGCTTATTATCCCGAACTGAGGTCATAACTACCAGCAAGAGCAACTTTCTTCAGGTAAGTTACATTGGCTATATTTCACAAGAAATCAAGGCAGAAAATGGCAAGACCTTACAAATTGTCCTTCAAGAAAACTCGGAAATTCTGGAAGATGTTGTAGTTGTAGGTTATGGAACCCAAAAGAAAGTAAACCTGACGGGATCTGTTTCTGCTGTTACTGCCAAGGAATTGGCAAATAAGCCAGTTACTAGTACTGCACAGGCATTAGCTGGTCTGGCTCCTGGCTTGAGTGTACTGCAAAATTCCGGACGTCCTGGCGCTGGTGCTTCTGTTAAAATCAGAGGTACAGGAACATTCTCCAGTGCAGGTACAGCTCCGTTGGTCTTGATTGACGGCTTATCAGGCAATCTGGATGATGTGGATCCTAATGATATACAGAACATCTCTTTCCTGAAGGATGCGGCGTCTGCATCTATTTACGGAAATCGCGCAGCCAATGGTGTAATCTTGATTGAAACCAAGAAGGGGGCTTCCGGCAAAACCACCATCACCTATAATAATTCTTTCGGTTGGCAGTCACCAACAGAACTTCCAGACTTCTTGCCATCGTGGGAATATGCCACATATTACAACATGGCCATGAAGAATATGGGAAAGCAAGAGGCATACACTGCAGAGCAAATTCAGAAGTATCGTGATGGCTCAGATCCAGACAACTACCCTAATGTAAACCATCTAAAATGGCTTCTTGAGTCTGGTTCGGGTTTTCAGCACCAGCACAATCTGAGCATTCAGGGTGGCAACAATAACCTCAGCTACAATCTTTCTGTAGGTTACAGAAACCAAGAGGGTATGACTGCCAATACCAATAATGAGCGTCTTACTGCTCT
Source organism: uncultured Prevotella sp. (assembly GCA_900544825.1). Classification (GTDB taxonomy): domain Bacteria; phylum Bacteroidota; class Bacteroidia; order Bacteroidales; family Bacteroidaceae; genus Prevotella. The sequence continues at coordinate 920 of UQWP01000036.1, forward strand.
TTTCAGCATGAAGAGTGAACTATCAAAATGTTTGCACCTCAATTTGAACATCAATGCATACAACAACAAATACAATGCTCCAAACGGAGAACCACAGAGCATTGATGGAATGATTGGTTATGCTGTAAGAGAGGGTGCAATTTACGCTGGTAGAAAGTCGGATGGAAGTTTTGGATATCAAGATAATTATAGCCCGGAAGCATGGCTTAACAGCGAATCTTTCGTGAAGAATATCAGTAGAAATGTCAGTGCATCCACTCAGCTTACCTGGGATACGCCGATTAAAGGATTGTCGATTATCGGAAAAGCTGGAGTTACCTACTGGACAAAATACGATAAGGCTTATAGAGCAGAAACTTATTTTGATGCCAACAAGACTATAGGTCCTTCTACATTAAGTATTTGGACTGCCAACAACACCTATACCACATTTGAAGCACTTGCCACTTATGAGAAGCAAATCAAGAAGCATTACTTCAAGTTGTTGGCTGGTACATCTGTAGAACAAAGTTCAAATAAGGGTTTGGAAGGTTCTAGAAATACTTTCCCTAACAACTACTTATACGAATTAGGTTCTGGTGACGGTTCTACTGCAAGCAATAACAGTTCGTTGGAAGAATATGCCCTGCAGTCATTCTTTGGTAGAGTAAACTACTCTTTCAATGATCGCTATCTTCTTGAGGCAAATCTTCGCTATGATGGTTCCTCACGTTTTGCCAAAGGTCATCGATGGGGTTTATTCCCTTCTGTATCGGCAGGTTGGAGAATCACTGAAGAAGATTTTTGGAAGCAGAGCTGTCTCGCAGAGACCATTGACAACTTAAAACTTCGTGTTTCTTATGGTGTGCTTGGTAATCAGAATATTGGTCTTTATCCATACCAGCAGACATATAGTCTCGGACATAACTATCCAATTGGTAATCCTGCCGCCCTGCAGTCGGGTGCCTATATGGCAAGCTATAACAACCAGGACATTACTTGGGAAAAGACCGCTATAACAGATGTTGGCATTGACTTCAGTCTTTGGAAAGGTCGTTTCAGTGGTTCCGTTGACTATTTCTACAAGTACACTTTTGACATTTTAGCTCCAGTTGAAGTTACCAGCATCATGGGACGCTCAGTTGGTCAGTCCAATGTAGGAGCGGTTTCCAACAAGGGTATTGAAGTTAATCTTACTTATAATGGGAAAATTGGCAAAGACTTTATTTTCAGTGTGTCGCCTAACTTCACATGGATCAAGAATGCAGTAGAAAAGCTTGCCAATGGTGCAAAGAAAGAAATCAACAATGGCAGAATCGTAGGTCAGCCAATTGGAATCATATACGGCTACAAGACGGATGGCCTTTTTGTTGATCAGGCAGAAATTGACAATGCTCCGGAACAGTTGGTTGGTAAGTCTGGCATCAAGCCAGGCTACGTTAAATACCAGGATATCAGCGGTCCAAATGGTGTGCCAGATGGTCAGGTAGATGCGCAATATGATCGCACAGTCTTAGGTAGTACGACTCCTAAGTACTACTATGGTCTGAACTTGACAGCAGCTTATAAGGGATTCGATTTCTCTGCCTTGTTCCAGGGACTTGGCGGTCATAAGAGACTCATCGGTTCTTACATGGCATATGCATTCTATAATGGTGGACAGATTCAAAGATGGCAAGCCGAAAAGTGCTGGACAGAAGAAAATCCAAACAAATGGGCAGAATATCCACGCTTGGAAACTCTGAATATGAACAATACCAATCTTCAAACTTCAGACTATTGGGTACGCGACGCAAGTTATCTACGTCTAAAGAATGTCCAGATAGGATACACATTGCCTAAGCAATTAGTCAGCAAGGTGGGATTGCAGAATATTCATATCTATGTAAGTGGACAGAATCTGCTGAACATCAACAAATTCTACAAAGGATGGGATCCTGAGAATGAAATAGGAACTGGAGATGCTCCATCTTATTACCCTATCAACAAGATATACTCTTTTGGATTAAACATTAAGTTTTAAGTAGAACTTTCAATTCTTAGAAAAATGAAACATCTAAAAAATATATTCAAGACTGCTCAAGCTTGCATTGTAGCGTCTTCATTATTATGCGTAGTGGCAGGTTGTTCTGATTTATTGGAAAAAGAACCTCCTTCTGCTATCTCCAATGGCAATTTCTGGACTAGTGAAGGAGATGCCAAACTTGCTCTTACAGGATGCTATCGTTTCCAGACAGGATGGTCACATGATGCATTTGACACTCCACAGGGATTGTTATATCTTGACTTTGCCGGTGGTAATGGTACGGAAAAGGAAAGCTTCACGACATTGATGGCAAGTTCGAATACCGTAGCTACCAATAATAACTTGCGATGGTATTGGGGTAATGCTTATGTGCAGATTGCCAACTGCAATACATTCTTAGACAATATCGAGAATTGTCCAATGGATGATGTCAAGAAGAAGCAAATGGTAGCTGAGGTGAAATGCTTGCGAGCTTATTTCTTCTTTAATCTTGCCTTCTACTACAAAGATGTTCCTATGCCTTTGAAATCATTGACTTTGCAGGAGGCTAATAGTATAGCACAAACTCCACAGTCGGAAGTTTATAAGCAGGTGGAAAATGACTTGAAAGAGGCTGTAGGCTTGCTTCCTGAAAAGTATAGTTCCGAAGAGTATGGTCGCTTTACAAAAGGAGCTGCCTTGACATTGCTTAGTCGCCTCTATCTGGCCCAAGACCGATGGAACGATGCAATTGATGTTCTCGGACAGGTTATCAGTTCCGGGAACTATGAGATTGACACTAGAAATGGTAAGGATAGCTACGAGAAGTTATTCCAAATAGGAGGAGAGTATAGTCCGGAGACTATTTTCTGTATTATGGGCATAAAAGACAAATACACGAATTCTCGTTATCAATATCTCTATCCCGAATGTGCATATGGCGGATGGCACCAGTTTGCGCCATACAATGAACTCGTCAAGGATTACTTCTGCAGTGACGGTAAAAGCATAGAAGAATCAAGTCTTTATGATGACAATGATCCTTATGCAAATAGAGATCTGCGTTTATATGCATCTATCTTCCTGCCACCACTGGGAACATATCCTGGTACAAAATACAACGACATCACTTATGATTGTTACAAGGGTGCAAATTCTGCTGATGCATATAATAAGTTTGCCTTATTCAACGGTTATTGTCCTAAAAAGGGTTGTGATCCTTCTGTAACTAACAATCTGGGATCGACCTATACATATACGCCTATTATGCGTTATGCAGAGGTGTTGTTGAGTTATGTAGAAGCGATGAATGAAGCAAAGCCTGAGGCAGTAACTCAAGACGTATTGGACAAAACTATAAATAAAATACGCCAACGTGTAGAGCTGCCAGGTCTTCTTAAGGCAGATCTGTCACAAGCACAGCTTCGTGAAGCTATCAGAAAGGAAAGACGTGTGGAATTGGCCTTTGAAGGCTTACGTTATTTTGATGTGCTGCGCTGGGGAATAGCAGCTGAGGTATTGAACCATACATTTACAGGAGTCAAGTTGTCTGATGATCCAAGTGCCAGAAACTATCGTGGCAGCGGATCTTCTGCTTCACCTGTAGATAAAGATATGTACTATCAGTTTGAAAAAAGAACTTGGGATGCTCACAACCGATATTTTCCAATTCCTCAGAATGATCTGAATATCAATAAGAATCTGAAACAAAACGAAGGATATAATTAAAGGATACAGTTAAGAGAAACACTTAGATTATGGTTTAGGTTTTATGTTTAAGTCAAGAGGGGGTGTCTTTGTTCAGACATCCCCTCCTCTTAACCTCCTATATTTGTCAATACTCACTTATATAGTTACTAAAAGATCAAAGTTTTTCATTTACTTTGTGTCTTCATCTATTTCTTCAACGCTTCTCTTCTGCGTATTCGGCAAGAATCCTGCGATGATGCCGAGCAATGGCAGAAAGGCACTCACCTGGAAGATGAACTCAATACTGGTCTTGTCGGCCAGCCAGCCGAAGAAAGCGGAGCCCAGACCTCCCAGGCCAAACATCAGGCCGAAGAAGATGCCAGCTATCAATCCCACTTTGTCGGGCATCAGGTCGGTGGCATATACCACAATGGAAGAGAACGCCGAGGCGATGATCAGTCCTGACATGAAGGTGCAGATGATAGTCCATGTGAAGTTCACAAAAGGCATGGCAATGGCGAAAGGTGCTGCTCCCAGGATGGAGAACCAGATGACATACTTTCTGCCAAACTTATCTCCCAGCATGCCTCCTGCTACGGTTCCTATGGCAAAGGCGGCAAGGAATACGAAGAGGCACAGCTGCGAAGTCTGTACCGAGACACCGAACTTATCTATCAGGAAGAAGGTGAAGTAGCTCGTGATGCAAGCTGTATAGAAATACTTGGAGAACACGAGCATGATGAGGATGAACAGTGCCCAATACTTCACTCTTTTAGAGATATGGGTGTTGAGAAGCGGTTGTTTCTGCGGATGATTCACCACGTAAGCCAGTCTTGCCTTGTACCAGACTCCCAATCTTACCATGATGATGGCGGCGAGCAGGGCTGCAAGGGCAAACCAGGAGATGGCATGCTGTCCGAAAGGAAGGATGATGATGGCTGCCAGCAGTGGTCCTACTGCCGATCCGCCATTTCCGCCCACCTGGAAGATGGATTGCGCCAGACTCTTCTTACCTCCCGATGCCATCTGTGCTACTCTCGAAGCTGTGGGATGAAACACAGACGAGCCCAGACCTACGACGCTCACAGCCAGGAGAATCAGAAAATAATTCTCGGCGAAGGCCAGCAGGAGCAGGCCCGCCAATGTGAAGCACATACCGATGGAGAGCGCATAGGGACGGGGATGCTTGTCGGCATACAGTCCTGTGAAAGGTTGCAGGATGGAAGAGGTCATCTGGAAGACCAGCGTGATGATGCCTATCTGTGCAAACGAGAAGTCGAACTTATCCTTCACGATCGGGTAGATGGAAGGAATGATTGACTGAATCATATCATTCAGAAAATGAGAAATACTGCAGATGATGAGCATGGAATATACCGTGCCCTCTATCATCCTGGGATTCCCCTTGATCTTATTGCCTATTGACTTGATATTCATTACTTCTTCTTATTATTATTATTTTTATTCATACAATTCTATCGGCAAACCATCAGTTCAGGCAGGCTTTACTTGCCATACTTGCTCGGTGCGATTCCATACTTATTCTTGAAGCATTTATAGAAATAGGTGGAATCGGAGAAACCAACCTTTTCGCTGATCTCACTTACGGTGTATTCACCTTCCAGCAGGAGCTTGGCGGCAATGCGCAGGCGCTCGTTCTGGATATAGATGTTTGGCGAAACACCCATGATGCTCTTGGTGCGGTTATATACCGTGGTACGGCCCAGGCAGAGCAGATCGGCAAGACGATCAACATTGAAGTTGTTGTCGCCGATATGCTGTGCCACGATAGCCTCCAGCTTATCCTTGAACTTCTTGTCGAGGGTGGACATCAGGAGGGTAGGCTCATTCTTCTTGAGCTCCTTCACTGGCTTGATCAGGATAGCTTCTCCGCAGGAAGACAGCTCTGTGTTCTCTAGTGGAGCATTTTCCTTAAGAGTCGTTTCCTGACGAAGCGCCTTCTCTTGCTTCGCCTTCTCCTCAGCCTGCTGCTTCGCCTTCAGGTCCATAGCCACAAACTGCAGGGCTCTGGCAATGAGGAGCTTGAAGTTGCAAGGCTTCACCATATAGTCATCTACGAAGTTCTTGTATGCCTTCAGGATATGGCTGGTATCGTCAAAGGCTGTCAGCATGATGACAGGGATGTTCTGTGTCTCAGGATCTGCCTTCATGTTGCTTACAATCTCGTAGCCGCTCATCTCCGGCAACTGGATGTCGCTGATGAGCAGGGCTGGCTTGATCTTCCGGATGTTCTCGTAACCCGTCTTTCCGTTCATGAATGATTCTACGTGGAAATAGACAGACAGCTCCGACTTGATCTGCTCCAGCATGTCAGGGTCGTCTTCTATCACCATCACGGTAACGTTGTTGATGGCTTTCGGAGTCATCTCCTTCACTATCATATCAATCTCATCCTTGTCGATACTGTGGTCATCCAGCGCCTTCTTCTCGATGATATCCTCCGGCTGATACTTGCCGGCATCATTTGGCAGGGCAAAGCTGAAGCGGCAGCCTCCGAGACTCTGAGAACGCTGATAGGTGAGCGACCCCTTGTGGATTTCTGCCATCTGATGCGCCGTATAGAGACCGATGCCCATACCGCCCTTGGAAGCATAGCCGTGCATGAATGGCTTGAAGAGATCAGCCTCTCTTTCCGGCTTGATGCCCGGACCATTGTCTTCTACCGAGAAGAATACGATGTTGTTCTCCAGATAGAGTTTCACACTGATGATACCCTTGTCTGGGGTATATTTCACTGCATTGCTCAGCAGGTTATAGACGATGGCTTCCACCTTCTCCTGGTCGAAGAGCATCTCGTGGTTGCTGGTCCATGGAGTGAAGCTCATACTGATGTTCTTCTGTTTGGCTACGGTATAGAAATCATTGTAGATGCTGCGTACGAAACCGATGATTTCGCCCTTTTCTACATTCAGCTTCATATTGCCCGTATTGATCTTGCGGAACTCCATCAGCTGGTTGATGAGTCGCTGCAGTCGTTTGGTTCCTCTGTTGAGGATGTAGATGGTGTTCTTGGAAGCATAGCCTTCTCCCTTGGTCAGCATCTTCTCCACAGCACTCTGGATGATGGCGAGCGGTGTACGGAACTCATGAGAGATATGGGTGAAGAAGTTGATTCGGAAATCAGACATCTGTTTCTCCAATGCTATTTGCTGGTTCAGTTCGAAGTTTCTTCGCCATGAACGGTAGTAGAGCACTCCGGCTCCGCAGATGATAATCAGATAGAAGCACCATGCCCATACCGTATTGTACCAAGGCTGACAGATGGTGATGTGCAGCAGGTTTTCCTCGCTCCACTGGTTGCTGCCTATACGGGTACGGATATGCAGGGTGTAGCTGCCAGGGTTCAGGTCGCTGAACTCGGCATGGTTGATGCTGGTCATCGGGCGCCAGCTCTTGTCGATTCCCTCCATATAGTACTGGTACATAGCATTCTGGATGTGCGGATAATCGAAGTTGGAGAAGTGGATGTTGAGCGAATTCTTGTCGTGTGGCAGGCAGATTTCCCGTGTATAGTTCAGTGCCTTGGTCAGGAATGGCTCATTTTCTGCTTCGTATATCGAGATTCCATTGATGGCGAGGTCGGTGATGACTGCCTTCATGTGGGCAGAAGGCATGCTGATGGTGCGGGATGGCTGGATGAAGATCATGCCGTCGGCTACACCGAATACCAGTCTGCCATCCTTCAGCCTGGTGGCGCAGTTCTCCGTAAAGTTGTTGCTGAAGATGGTGCGTCCTATCTGGAATGAACGGATATCATTGGTCTTGGCGTTGAGACGGAAGATTCCTTCCTCTGTACCAATCCAGATATTGCCGTAATTGTCTTCCTCCAGCGAGCGGGTATTGTTGTCGGTGAGTCCCTTGCTGGTATCAAACAATTCGTACTCCAGTTCCCCGGTCTTCTCGTTGTAGCTGCATTTCAGAACGCCTCCGGTTGCTGCAAACCACAGTTTTCCGTCATGTGCCTCGATGCCGCAATTGATTTCGCTTACCGGCAGCTTTCCGTTTTCATCGCTGAAGCGCAGGAACTTCTGGGCAGTAATCTTCTTTTCGGCGGTATTCACCATGAGGATGCCGTTGTTGCTGCAAACCCAGAGTCTGCCTTTTCTATCCAAAAGCAGGTCATGGATTTGTGCTTCCTTGCCGTCTGTATTCAGAAACTGCTCGAATTTCCGTGGCTGCTGCCCCGTTGCCTGTGGGGTGATGAGCAAGCCTTCTCCCCAGGTGGCAATCCAGGTTCTTCCCTGCTTGTCGAAGATGGTCTTGTAGAAGGATATGCCCGGAGCATAGTGGTCCTTCTCATATTTCCAATATCTTACACCGTCAATGTAGATGCCGTCGCCCTTGGTGGCTATCCATTTTTTGCCCTGCGGATCGATGGCATAATCGTAAACGCAGGCGTCGGTCTGCGTTTCCACCGTTCTTTGGCGGGTCCTGGTATCATAGATGTAAGTCATGTTGGCACGGGTAGTGACGGCGAGCCTGTCATTACCTATGTTGCTGATATGGCGCACGTAGTTGCTCCATTCCAAGTTGCTGTCTGGTTCTATCTTGACATGCTCTGTGTTGAGATCCTTCAGTTCACGGCAGCAGTATACGCCATCTCCCGTACAGATCCAGATGCATCCGCTTCGGTCGATGAAAACGCTCAGCAGGAAGTTGGAGTGGAAGAGTGGGTCCTTGTCTGCTGTTGAGAAGTGCTGGAGTTCATCTTCTTTCGGGTTGTAGATGAAGAGTCCGTTGCCGTAAGAGGTGATATATACATTTCCGTTGGCATCTTCGGCAGCCACGAAGTTCTTGTCTCTACCATTGATGTATGCCTTGTCGTCCAGCAGATGGAATTTCTTATAGAGTTTTCCTTTCTTGCTGAACAGGTAGGCGTTGCCCTTCTTGTCGAAGAGAAACTCATAGGATTTGAGAAAGCTTTTCGACATGGCATTCGATATCTGGATGGCTGGCTTGTGGAAGGCGCCGGTCTTCAGGTTCATGGCGAATGTTTCCTCTTCGGTAAAGATATACCATTCTCCCTGCCAGAAGAAAGAGGCACGCGATTTACCCGCATATCCCACCATGGATGGAAGATGGGATTTCCGGACGAGTTTGCCCGGGTTGTCATAAAGGAAGGCATCGCCCTTGTCGGTCAGCACAGCGATGTGGTTGCCGTCTGTGGTCAGGGTGATGATATGTTGGTTCTTGAGCACCAGATGACTCTTGCCGTCAGGGGTGATTCGGTTGAGCCCTTTATCGGATGCTATCCAGATATTGTGTTTGAAATCTTCCAGCATCTGGAGCTGGTGGTCGCCTATCAGCTTGCCATTCTTTGTAGTATAGTCTGTGGCGTGAAACTTTCCGTTGCTATAGGTCAGGTATCTTGCTCCGAAATCTCCTGAAAAGAGCCACATGCCCTTCTGGCTCTTGAATCGGTTTTTCAAGAGCGAAGCGTTCTTCTTATCGAAATAATCGGAGAAATGAGCAGTTTCCAGGTCGAAGCAGCAGAGGATATTGGATGGATTGTAGCCCCAGATGAGTCCGTGCTTCTCGTCGTTGATGAGCTGGGAGATGGAGTGGTGGATCTTTTGTCCGCAGTTTTTGCTGAGATTGGTGAAGTTGATAAACTGATAGCCATCATATCGGCTCACTCCGTTCGGGGTGCCGAGCCAGATAAATCCATCTCTATCCTGGATGATGTCGTTCACCGTATTGCACGACAAGCCATCCTTAGCCGAGAGTCGCTTCCCGTCTAATTTGATGCTGCCGAATGCCTGCAGAGGCATTAGCCAAAAGCTGATGAATCCTACTATATATAATAAGGTGTAGAACGTCTTTTTGTTTCGTTTCATTTGATAGGTCTTTAAAATTTCTGCAAAAATACGATAAAATCCATAGACCGCAAAACAAAAGAAAGCAAAAAAAGTAATAAAAAACAAAAAACGAGGTAAATATCAAAAAATAAGGGTGAATAGTCAAAATATAAAGTGTGGTCGGCGAGAATTAGTGTATTTTTGCAATCGAAACAACAAACATGAGCCCACTTTAAAAAGGGGCATATTTTGAATCCAGTCTGACCAGTGTGGTCATTCTGAGTGAAACATAGCAATCGAATCCGCTGGTAAATATCTTTCGAGAAATCGCTTTGAAAGAGCCGAAAGCTTCTCTAATAGGCCCGAAAAAGGCAAATATTGATCTTTGAAATGTTGAAATCTGGAATATTACCATCCTTCGGAGGTTCATCCACATACATCTGCTATATGCATGCATACGATGTTTGAGCAAGCCCCTATATCGGGTCTTGCCATTATGTGTATGAAAACTGTATTGGAACATGGCAGCTTCTACGTTATTCCGTTTATGCTGTTCCTCTAAAGGAAGGCTTTCTATCTGCTTCCTTAGCTGATAGGCTTTAATGTCTTTGTCTTCAAAGTAACGCCAACCGGTTTTGTTGTTCCATGGGATTCTCCATCGCTTTCTGGAGTCCTGCTTTGTGACGGCTTTGACGGCCTCATAGGTGTTGCCAGTAGCAATTTCCCTGATGGTCAGACCATCCTCGTCATGTGGTATCAGTTCCCATCTACAGCCACCTTGCATCTTACCTGTCTTGAGTTGCATGGCATTGTGATTCTTCGCAAACTCTCGATTGTCTGGACTTTGATAGGCACCATCTGCATAAAGGTCTTTAATGGTAGAATCCGTGACACGTTCACTGTTTTCCACAGCCTCCTGAAGGAAATGGCAGTCTGCAAATACTGCAGTTTCAACCTGAACGGAAGTGATGATGTTAGGCTTGCCTTCCTCTACAGTCTCTGTGATGTTGGTCACATAGCCTTGCACCTTCTGGTCGTTCTTGCTACGATAGGGTGCATCAGGATCGTTAGGATTCTGAAGACTGTCAGCCTTTACCTCCTTCTTGTCTCGAAGTACAGCCTTTCCGTCCATTACAACATACTGTTCATCAAACAGACGCTGAAGAAGATCATGTGCAGGAGAAGTAGCTGGAAAAGCTGCCAGCATCTCCATGATGAAATTACCAATTCTGGCAAGATTGCTCTGAAGCGTATCAGAGTCAGAGCGATAAACTGTCTTGGAGGAATCCTCTTTCAAGTATTCCTTTGCCCGTTCTTCCTGCTCTGGGGAGAGATGGGTAAGCGTGCATGTCTTGAGGAACTTGACCAGAGTTGTATGTATCAGTTCATAGCGAGACTGGCAAGCGATATTGCTGCCGATAAGCTTACTGTCCATACGGACGCATTTGCCTGATATCTTGAGAAGACGTACCTGATTGCCGGCAAGCTGCTCGAAGCAGAGCTGCATCAGGTCAATGCCAGTTCTTTCCTGATATTCGCAGATGCGGCGGCGAAACAGATAATAGGTATCTATTGATGGGGTTACATCAGTCAGAAGTTCCAGGCCGAGAGCCTTTCTGGTAAGAAGGTCAAACTCGCACTTCTCAAACAGATCCTCGTCGCTGCAACCGAATCCCTCCTTTAAGACAGACATAGCCACGAGTATGCGGATGGAAGCGTTTGGGCGACCGCTCTTCTTGCCTTCTGGAAACAAAGGCTTGAATATCTCCTCATCAATCTTGGTCGTCACGAGACTATAAAATTGGTTATGCCATGCGTTGGGGTCAGAATACTTCTTTGAAGCACGACTTCCTAACTGCATTGAGGGAGCCGTGAATATATCTAACTGAGGATTCGGATCTGTCTTTTTAAACATAGTCATTCTGTTTGATTGATGGTGTAAAGATACGAAAAATATTCCAGATAACAGTATAAATCAGAGATTATTTTCGTGAAATATAAATATTTAAAACAAGCCTTACTTTTTAAAGTGGACTCAATAATAAAGTTCTTGCATTCAATATAAAGCTAAATTTGCAGCAGCAATTAAGATTTTAAACCAATAAAAACAAAATCAGATGAAAACAAAACTATTAAAGAACAACTACGTATTGCCTATGACTTTGTTTTGTTCTGCTTTGACATTTTCTCCATTGGGAGTTGCCCAGGCACATGCAACAACAAATGTTGTACAACAGGCAAAGACTGTGAAAGGTACAGTTATAGATGAGACTGGTGAACCTGTAATTGGTGCCAGTGTCATGGTAAAAGGTACTAGTGTGGGCTGCGCCACAGATTTGGATGGTAATTTTACGCTCCAGAATGTAAAGCCAGAACAGACACTTACCATTTCGTATATTGGCTATACAGCTCAAACGATAGCCATAGGTCAGAAAACTAACTTCAATGTGGTACTTAAACCAGACAACAAAGTTCTTAACGAAGTAGTTGTAGTAGGTTATGGAGCTATCACCAAACGCTCAGTGTCTACTTCCATGTCAACAGTAAAAGGCTCAAATATTGCCGAGATGCCAACATCCAATATCACCCAGAGCCTTTCTGGTTTATCCTCAGGTATTACCCTGCAGCAAACCAGTGGAGAACCGGGTGCAGCCCCTTCCATCCGCATCCGTGGTGCAGGTTCCATCAATAGTGGTAACGATCCACTTTACGTTATTGACGGTTATCCTACTACCGATTCAGAACTGTTCAACAATATCAACCCTAGTGATATTGATGACATTCAAATTCTGAAGGATGCCGCATCATCTGCCATCTATGGTTCAAAAGCAGGTAACGGTGTCATCATCGTAACTACCAAGAAGGGCAAGTCAGGAAAACCGACGGTAAGTTTCTCAACCCAGATTGGTGTAAGTCAGGCACAGACCCGTGTAGACGTACTTGATGCTAAAGACTATCTTGACATGATTATTGAGGCACGTACCAACAACGGTACTATCAGTAAATATCCAGAACTCACAAAACTCCGTGATTCCGGCAACTATTGCAATACCGATTGGCAAGACGCTATATTCCGCAATGCTCTCAACTATCGTGCCAACGCAACAGTCACCGGCGGTACAGATATGATAGCCTACAATTTCTCTGTAAATTACCAGAATGAAGATGGTATCCTGCTCAACTCTTTCTTTAAGAAGGTGAATGTCAAGGCTGGATTTGATGCCAAGTTGAGCAAATATGTAAAGATTGGTGCCAGTTTCTCTCCAAGCTATAACAAAAAGCGCAGTCAGCAGCCGACTGGCGTTAATACTGAAGATGTGAAAGGTGTCATCGCAGACGCACTCTCCTATCCACCTATCCTCCCAGTTTACCAAGCCAATGGTGACTATACACAAATTTCCCAGCATTATTCTGGTAAGAATGGAACACCAGACTATGGCTTGAATACACAGTTGCGCAACCCGGTCTGCAACCTGTTGGAGAACAACAATGACAGTTGGTCATTAAGAACGCTGACCAATGCATACATAGAGATAACTCCTATCAAGAACCTCACAATCCGTTCTTCAGTAGATTTCTCTACCAATTCCACAAAGCTTGACTATTACCAGTCAGCTTATCTGCTCGGTTCTTCATACACAGGAAACAAATCTACACCTTTTCTCAAGTCAGTAGATGCTTACCGTGCTTCAGGTTTTGGCTATAATACATATTGGTCAACTACGGCCTCTTACAATTGGGACATCACAGATAAGATGAACCTCAATGCCGTAGCAGGTTACGACTTTGAATACAACAGTGCCTTCAACGTTCGCCAGGATGACCGTACTGATGCCGACAACCCGATCGCCTATCTGGGTACAAGCATCAAGAACGTAATGGGTGCAAATCTGTGGACTGGTTCTTCAAGTAACACAAATTATGTGTTCGATGCCATGTTCGCACGACTCATATTCAATTGTGACAGCAAGTACGTGCTTTCTGGGTCCCTGCGTCGTGACCGTTCCAGCAAATTCGGTCCAGACAACCGTGCCGGACTCTTTTACTCAGCATCAGGAGCCTGGAACATCACTGAGGAATCATGGATGAAACCAATAACCTGGCTCAGCCTGGCTAAGGTGCGCGCAAGCTATGGTGTAACAGGAAATGACCAGATAGGAAGCAACTATGCATGGATTTCTACTATCAAGATCGACCACAACGTAGTATTCGGAACAAGTTCCATTCCTTCATATTATCCTGGAGGATATTCAAACCGTGAACTTGGATGGGAAAAGAACAAGCAGTACGACCTCGGTATCGACTTGGCGTTCTTCAACCGCATCAATCTGAATGTAGACCTCTATAAACGTACGAGTGACATTGTAATGCCTGCCAATATTCCAAACTTCAATGGTATAGCAAGTTCTGTTTATATGAACTCCGGTCAGGTAGAGAACAAGGGTATTGAACTTTCTCTTAACGCAAAAGTATTACAAGGCGCATTCAACTGGGAAACTACCCTCAACTGGTCAATGAACAAGAACAAGATCCTTTCACTTGCCAATAACCAGACACAATTGGCAAACGGCAAGGCTGGTACAAAATGGGGCAATGTCATCAGAAACATCGTTGGTCGTCCTATGGGCGATATGTATATGCTTAAAGTGATTGGCACATACAACACAGAAGAAGATTTGCAGAAATATCCTAAGTTTGGAACAGAAGGTATCGGTGATCTCATCTTCGAAGATACCAATGATGACAAGGTTGTCAATGCCAATGATTATCAGCATGTAGGTAATTATCAGCCTGATTTCACATATGGTTGGAACAATAAGTTCAGCTACAAGAACTTCGACTTGGCTGTAACAATCGATGGTCAGGTAGGTGGTAAGGTTATCTATGCCGCAGCACGTGCTTTCTCTCTTAACCGTTGGGACGACAACGTGCTCAAGGAATCGGGTCTCGGCCGTTGGCAAAGTCCTGAAAACCCTGGTAATGGCAAATCACACAAGGCAGGTACTAACAACCTTGGTTCAAACATCCAGCCTTCAACCCGCTATCTTTATGATGCTGATTTCCTGCGCATCCGCAATGTGGCTCTGGGTTATACTCTGCCAACACAAATCTGCCGCTACATCGGTTTGCAGCGAGTTCGCTTCAGTGCAAACGTTCAGAACCTCGTTACATTCGACAAGTACCCAGGCTATTCTGTTGAGGCAAACTACAATGGTAATTCTGCTACCAACAATGGTGTAGACTTTGGTGGTTATCCTATCGCACGAGTAATGACATTTGGTATTAATGCAACATTCTAATAAGGAAATAAAATTATGAAAACAAAATATATAAATAACGTAATTCTCTCAGCATTGCTGGGAGGTTCGGCTATGGGATTCTCTGCTTGTAGCGACAGTTTCTTCGATCGCTATAATTCTGATGCCATGCAGATGGAGACCTATCTTACCAATGACAGCGAAATAGAAAACATCCTCTTGGATGCTTACTATTATCTGCGTACAGTACAGGAAGATGTGATCATGGTCAACGGACTTTGTACAGACGAAGCCTATGACTACAAGAAGAACAACCAGTCTGACTATATCAGTCTGAACGAAGGAACATGGGATGCTACCTCTGCCACTATCAATGATATCTGGAGTAACTGTTACAGCATGATTAACAGATGCAATAATACTTTAGACAAGATTGATAAAGTCAGCGAAAGCAATCGCAAACAGTTTGAGGGTGAAGCATGCTTTTTCAGAGCATACGCTTACTTTACACTTGTAAGACTCTACGGTCCTGTGCCATTGACACAGCATGTCATCTCCAACTATAATGAATTGTACAGCTACAATCGCAGTCCGAAGGAAGATATTTATGCCCTCATCAAAGAGGATCTTGCCAAAGCTACAGCCAATTTGCCACAGAACTACAAAGAGGCCAGCAAGGCAGGTCGCGCTACCAGCATTGCAGCCAAGGTGCTGCTCGCTGATGTATATATGACATTGAAAGACTTCAACAGTGCAAAGACACAACTCAAGGAAGTCATTGACTATGCCAATCAGAATCCAGACAACCTTGGATTGCTTGATGACTATGCCAGTATATATGACTCAGAAAATCCAGTAAACAAGGAAATTATTCTGGCAGCACAGTTCAACAACGGTTCCACCCAGATTACCAACTATCTGATGCGCCGCTGCATCCCTGCTGTCACACCAAACAATCAACCTGCTTACGTTTATCCTGACGGAACAAAATCTACAATTCTTTGTTCTCAGGGAGTAAGTTGTCTGTTGATGACATGGGAGTTATATAATGCCTTGAGAAAGAATCCACAGGATAAGCGCTACACCCAGATGGTTTACGACAAGGTTTACGACACATCACAGACTAAGTCTAAACAGACCGACGAAGTGAATGTGACAGAAAATGGAGAGGCTTATACTCCAGCTACTCTCAAATACTTCGACACTCACAATCAGGGCTTGAAAGCTTGTACCAGTGGCTGTGACGATATCATCTACCGGTATGCCGATGTATTACTCATGTATGCAGAGTGTCTGAACGAAACATCTTCTACCGATGAAGCTAAGACCTACCTCAACCAGGTTCGTAACCGAGCAGGAATCGATGGCACAACCGCAACAACTCAAGAAGAAATGCGACTCGCCATTGAAAACGAACGATATGTGGAGCTCTGCTTTGAAGGTCATCGCTGGTTCGACCTGGTTCGCACAGGACGTATAAATAAGGTAATGGAAGCTCATTTCAATCATCGTACACAAGGATTGTCTGCCACACAACAAGCCAATAACAACGGTATGGCAGTGAAAGATTGCGATGCAACAACAGGTACGCCACTGGAGTGGCGCTGGAGTAAAATTACAGACGATATTCTCTTCCCGATTCCTTTTGATCAGCATCAGCTGACACAGAATTGGGAACAGAACAAAGGCTATTAATATCAACCATTATGAAGAATAAAGCATTTATCGGAGCCATTGCTGCCTCGCTCGTGCCGGGGCAGGCAGCAATGGCACAAAACAAGGCTGTAAAGGCTACGGCCGACAGACCCAATATCATTTTCATCCTTGCCGATGATCTGGGATATGGCGATCTCTCCTGCTACGGCAGCAAGACTATCAAGACTCCAAACATTGATAAACTGGCTGCTACGGGTACTCGATTCAACCAGAGCTATGCCGGGTCAGGAATCAGTTCACCATCACGTTGTGCACTGATGACGGGTAAGAATACTGGCAATAGCCGTGTCCGTGATAATATGTGCACAGCTGGAGGCATGACAGGTCTGAAAATAACACCTGAAGGTGACACGACCATCGTTCGCAGAACAAGTCTGCAGCCGCAGGATACGACCATCGCTACGGTATTGCACGCTGCCGGCTACAAAACCTGTCTTGTCAACAAATGGCATCTGGATGGCTATGATCCAAAATCATCACCAATCTATCGTGGTTTTGACGAGTTCCACGGATGGCTGATCAGTACGGTAGAATCCAATTCACCTTACTATTATCCATACAACCGTTTCGACAATGACAAGCTCATCCACATCAAGGCAAATGAGCACGATAAGCACATCAAACACAATACGGATATTTCGACCGATGATGCCATCAATTTCATCAAGCGAAACAAGAAGAATCCTTTCTTCCTCTATCTGGCTTTTGATGCGCCTCATGAACCCTATATCATCGACAACACCACATGGTATGATGATGAATCGTGGAGCATGAACGACAAGCGCTACGCTTCGCTCGTAACCCACATGGATGCGGCAATAGGAAGACTGCTCACCTATCTGGAAAAGAACAACTTGCGCGAGAATACGCTTGTAATCTTTGCCTCAGATAACGGTGCAGCCGTTCAGGCACCATTGAAACTCTTCAACTGCAACGCAGGATTCCGCGGTCGCAAGGCACAACTCTACGAAGGAGGAATCCGAGTACCGTTCATCGTGAACCAGCCAGGAAAGGTGCCGGTACAGTCGCTGAACAACATCATCTATTTCCCAGATGTAATGCCTACGCTGGCAGCTCTTACGGGAGGCTCCCAATATCTGCCTCAGAACATCAACGGCATGAATATTCTGCCATTGTTCTATGGTAAGCAGATTGATACAGACGACCGAGTTCTTTATTGGGAATTCCCAGGTAAGCAGCGTGCTGCGCGCCACGGTGATTGGAAGGCTGTTACCATCAAGCCAAACAAGCCTCTGGAACTCTATAATCTGCGTGAAGACCCAGAAGAGAAGCATGATCTCGCCAAGAAATATCCGGAAATGGTAATCGGTTTTGACAAGGTGATGAAGGAAATGCGTACTCCATCAGAAAACTGGCCAATACCAGAAGATGCGGAAAGTGGAAAATATTAAAGACTGAGCCCACTTTAAAAAATCATTTTTGATATTTTTTTCAAATGTAACCATCTGATAATCAAATGGCATTTTGTAGGAAAAAAAACAAAACTACTTTTTAAAGTGGGCTCAAACATATAAACCAAAACGTAATAAGACATGGACAGCAAACTATTTTTAAAGGAGTCTGTTTTGCCTGTTACTCTTTTTTGCTCAGCATTGATGTTTTCTCCTATCGGAGTAGCTCAGGTGAATGCTGCAACGAATGTAGTACAGCAAGCTAAAACCGTAAAAGGTACAGTTGTAGATAACATGGGCGAGCCTGTTATTGGCGCCAGTGTTAAAGTAGTAGGCACAACCAATGGTGCCGTAACTGATCTTGATGGTAACTTTGCTTTGACCAATGTGCCAAAGAATGCTACCGTAGAAATTTCGTATATCGGTTATACAACTCAGAAAGTGAGTGTTGCCGGAAAGAGTGATCTGAAGGTAACATTGCAGGAAGACAATAAGGCTTTGGATGAAGTCGTGGTAGTAGGTTATGGTGTGCAGCGCAAGAGCGACGTCACCGGTGCCTTGGCTCACCTGGATTCCAAGGACCTGACAGCTATGCCTGTAAAGGATGCCCTGGAGGGTATGCAGGGTAAGACTGCCGGTGTGGATATCACCAATTCTCAGCGTCCTGGTACTGTAGGTAGCATCACCATCCGTGGTCAGCGTTCTATCGGTGCCAGCAGTGCTCCACTCTATGTAGTGGATGGTATGATTATCCAGAACGGCGGTATCGAGAATATCAACCCTCAGGACATCGAGAGCATCGAGGTATTGAAGGATGCTTCTGCTACCGCTATCTATGGTGCCCGTGGTGCCAACGGTGTGGTGCTCGTTACTACCAAGAAGGGTAAGGAAGGCAAGGTGACCCTGAACTATGCAGGTACAGTTACCTTCTCTACACTCCATGATGTAACCAAGATGATGAACGCTACACAGTGGATAGACTATGCCCGACTAGCTGCATATAATCAGGGACTCTATGGTGATAAAAACCAAGACTTTGCTCCTAATTATGAGGGTGATGTGAAGCTTTTCGGCGGTCAGGCAGACAGCTGGGCAAATATCAACCAGGCTTGGGTAGATGGTACTTATCATCCGGAACTGGTAGGTTCTTACGACTGGGCTTCTCATGGCAAGCAGACCGGTATCACCCATGAGCATACACTCAGTGCTTCTGGTGGTACAGATAAATTCAAGGGTTATGGCTCATTTGGCTATTTAGACCAGAAGGGCGTACAGCCTGGTCAGAGCTATCAGCGCTTTACCCTGAATACATCTTTTGAGGCAAGACCTGTTGATCCATTGACATTGGGCTTCACCATGAATGCCTCATACGGTACCCAAAACTATGGTTATAACTTCTCTAAGTCTGTAACGGGACCTGGTGATTATTATAATGCATTGAACTCCATGATTCCATGGACAGTGCCTTACGATTCTGACGGTAACTATATCCGTAACCCTTGGGCTTACAACGTGAATGTCATCAACCCTATTGATGAGCTGAAATACAATACCAACAAGCGTACCAACTTCCGTATCAACGGCAGCGCATACGCTCAGGTAGATTTTGGCAAGATATGGAAGCCATTGGAGGGCTTGCAGTATCGTATCCAGTTTGGTCCAGAACTCCAGTACTATCGTCTGGGCATCGCCAATGCAGCCGATGGTATCAATGGTGATGGCAGAAACATTGCTCAATATAACCCATCCAGCAAGGTGTCATGGACACTCGATAACCTGGTTTACTACAATAAGACGATTGCAAAGAACCATCGTATCGGCGTGACCCTTTTGCAGAGTGCATCCAAATATCATTCAGAGAATGGTAATATCAAGGCTTATGTAGCGAGTGCAGAGGAGCTTTGGTGGAACACAAGTTCCTTGGGAAATCCTCAGGCTTATTCTACAGGTCTGACTGAAACTTCGCTTGCTTCCTATATGGCTCGTGTGAACTATACCTATGCTGATAAGTATATGCTGACAGCCAGTGTACGTGCCGATGGTGCTTCCCAGCTGTCTGATGGTCATAAGTGGGCATCTTTCCCATCTGTAGCGCTCGGTTGGCGTATTGATCAGGAGAAGTTCATGCAGAAGGCTGATTTCATCAGTAACCTGAAGCTCCGTCTGGGTTATGGTATTTCCGGTAACTATGCTGTATCTGCATATGCTACCCAGGGTGCCGTTCAGAGCAACTACTATGCATGGGGCAGCATGGATCCTACTGTGGGTTACTTGCCTTCTGATGCATCTGCCAAGAATCCTAACAAGATGGCGAACCTCGACCTCGGTTGGGAGAAGACCAAGCAGTGGAACGTAGGTCTCGATTTCGGTTTCATCAATAACCGTATCAGCGGTAGCGTTGACTACTATCACAACAAGACTACCGATCTGATTCTGGCTACCACCATCCCATCTCTCACCGGTTATACCAGCACATACGCCAACGTAGGTGAGACTTCAGGTTGGGGTCTTGATGTGCAGTTGAATGCCATTCCTGTCAAGACCAAGGATTTCGAATGGAATACCAGTCTTACCTGGACTATCGACCGCAACCGTGTGGATAAGTTGAACAATGGCGTGAAAGAGAATGTGAACGACCGTCTCTTCGTAGGTGAGGAAATCGGTGTTTACTACGACTATGTATATGATGGAATCTGGAAGACCTCTGAGGCTGAAGAAGCTGCCAAGTTCGGTCGCAAGCCAGGTCAGATCAAGGTGAAGGATGTAAATCCTGACGGCAAGATTGATGCCAACGACCGTCAGATTGTAGGTAAGGTTCGTCCACGCTGGTCAGGCGGTTGGCACAATACCTTCAGCTACAAGAATTTCGAGTTGTCCTGCTTCATCTATGCCCGCTGGAAGTTTACTGTAGCCAAGGGTGCAGAGACTCTGGGCGGTATGTATGCTATGCGTGATGTGGATTACTGGATTAAGGGTGTCAATGAGGATGCCGAGTATTACTCTCCAGGTTCTCAGGGTCAGAATGCCGATACTTATTCTAGCTCAATGAACTATCAGGACGGTTCATACATCAAGATGCGTAACATCTCTCTGGGTTATACATTCCCTAAGGATGTGACAAGCAAGTTGGGTATGAGCAACCTCAAGGTTTATGTTCAGGCTATGAACCCATTCACTATCTACAAGAAGTGTAAGTGGCTTGATACCGACCTCTTGAGTTATGATAACAACTCTACTTCTTATGGTTCAGGTACAACCATCAAGAGCTGGGTTATCGGATTAAACATTGGATTCTAAATACAGATACATCATGAAGACAAACAAAATATTATATGCAGCACTGATTGCAGGTGCAACTTTAGGAACTGTTACTTCTTGTAGTGATTCGTTCCTTGATGAGAAGCTGATTACCGAGAAAGGTACGGCTTATTTCCAGACTAAGGAAGGTATTGACGACCTGGTTACGGGTGCTTACCAGAAATTGAAGTTTAAGTATAACTATATCTGGGGTATTTATCTCTATGGTATGGGTATCGATGAGTTTACCAGTGGTGCTAACAACATCACCTCTTACAATGCATACAGCACAGACCTCAACTCGGGTGAGACTGCTGCCAACCAGCCATTGTGGGACAATATGTATGGTCTCGTAGAGCCTGCCAATCTTGTCATCCAGAATACTCCATTATATTATGGTGAGAAGGTGAGCACTTACAACAACCGTCTGGGCGAGGGTTATTTCCTCCGTGCTTTTGCTTATTTCGAGCTGGTAAAGCAGTATGGAGGTGTGCCTTTGAAGCTGGAGCCAAGCAACGGTAAGATTAATTATACTTATACTCGTAATAGCGAGGAAGAGTGCTTTGCTCAGATTATTTCTGATTTCCAGAAGGCATACGAATTGTTGCCTGAATCTCCAGAAGGAAAGCAGGTAGGTCGCCTTACCAAGTCGGCTGCTGCTCATTTCCTGGCAAAGGCACATCTGTTCCGTGCTTCAGAATTGCATGATGGCTGGAATGCTCAGTACAAGGATGCCGACCTGGATGCTGTCATCAAGTATGGTAAGGAAGTGATTGCTGCTCATCCATTGTGCCAGAACTTCCAGGAACTGTGGGATTATACAGAGCCTAATGGTGCCAATGAGAAGGTGAGCGAGGTGGTACTTGCTGCACAGTTCTCTAACGATGGTGCCAGCACACATGGACGCTTCGGCAACCAGTTCCATCTCTACTATCCTTCTGTCTATCAGAATATAGCAGGTTGCAAGCGTGATATCTCCGGTGGTCGTGAGTTCTCATACGTCAGTGCTACAGAATATTCTATGCAGGTATTTGACCGTGTGAATGATTCCCGTTTCTGGAAGTCATTCGTCACCAAGTATGGTGCTAATTATACAGCAGGTGCTCCATATTGGATTACTACCAAGAAGAATAAGGACACAGGAAAGCTGGAGATTACGGATGATGTCTATAAGGCACACCCAGAGTATTATCCTGATGATGTGAAGGTTCCTACAGAAACAGATCCAGGCGATCATCGTTTCAAGGGCGGCGAGATTGGTATCAAGTATATCGTCAACAATCCTGGCGATACCCGTTTCACTCCTGCCTTGGATGCTGATGGTTCTGAGAAGAAGTCAGAGGATTATGTATTGAAGAATGGCAAGCTCGTTCCTGAGCATACCTTCGTACGTTACTATGCTGGTCAGCCTTTCAGCTTCAATACACAGAGCAATCCTGCTGAGCGTTCTGGTAACTACTATATTCTGGGTAGTATCCACAACAGAAGCGTGGCTTTGAGTAAGTTCCGTGACGGTGCCCGTGAATCTATCGCTTCACAGTTCGGAACCCGTGATGCCATCATTGCCCGTTCTGCTGATGATGTCTTGATGGTAGCTGAGGCTTATATCCGCAAGAAAGATTATGGAAATGCCATCACTTACCTGAATATGGTACGTGACCGTGCCGGTTACAAGGCTGGCGAGGATCGCTCTATCAGCCGTGATGGTGGACAGGCTTATAAGAAGAACTCTGCTTGTACAGGAAAGGGTGGTGGATTCTCTGCCGAGGGTTCTATCTATACAGAGGAGAATACTTATTATGAGTCAAACAACATTGCCGAGACTACTGCTTCTACTGAGAGTAATATGCATCTGAATGGTATTGAGGATGTGCTCAACTCTAAGGTTGAACAGCCTATCTACGAAGCTTTGAAATTGACATCCGACTATGATAAGTTCATGTGTTTCCTCTTGGATGAGCGTACACGAGAGCTGATTGGTGAAGGTCAGCGTTGGGAAGATTTGGCTCGTACCAAGACTTTGGAGGCTCGCTGGAATGCGTTTAGTGATGCTTCCACTGGGGGACAGGGCAAGTTTGATCCAGCCAAGCATTACTATCGTCCAATTCCTCAGTCATTCCTCGATGGTATTACCAACGAGAATGGTGCTTCTTTGAGCAACGAGGAGAAGGAGAAGATGCAGAATCCTGGTTACTAATCGGATATCTATAGGATAGGTTAATGATTATATGTTGAAGAGCGGTATCTTTCTCTAGGTAGAAAGTATCGCTCTTTTTTCTTCTCATACAGAAAACTGTAAGAATGGAATAATGGAGAATTGTATGATAGTTCGCTTCTTCGGATAATATTACTAGGTAGATGAACCGGATTATGTGTACTTTTGTAGCAGAAATACAAAACAATAAACAACTATCATCATGCAAATCAAACAAATGTTATTTCCGATGATGAGTATGGCGCTGAGTATGGCTCCCTGCTCTCATCTCCATGCACAAGGGCTGACTCCGGTATCGCAGATGGAGAAGCTGGACCGTGGACTGGTGGCTTTGCCTGCCCAGGACAAGGGAATCTTCCTCAGCTGGCGATTGCTGGGTACGGATAGCAAAGATGTATGCTTCGACATAGAAAGGGACGGGAAAATCATCGCCCATCAGGTGAAGCTGACCAATTATACAGACCGGAAAGGTTCTTCTGCCAATACTTATCGAATCATCACTTATCAGAATGAACCCAGGATGGATGCTCCGGCTGAAAGAGACGTTTCGAAGGCGGTGAAGCCATGGAATGACCTCTATCGTTCCCTGCCCATCAACCGTCCTGCCGGGGGTGTCACTCCCGACGGAAAATCCTACGAATATACCCCTAACGACTGTGGCGTGGGCGATGTGGATGGTGATGGAGAATACGAAATCATCCTGAAATGGGACCCAACCAATGCCCATGACAATTCTCATGACGGCTATACGGGGGATGTCATCTTCGACTGCTATAAGCTGGATGGAACCCAACTCTGGCGCATCAATCTGGGCAGGAATATCCGTGCCGGTGCCCACTACACCCAGTTCCTGGTCTATGATTTCGATGGCGATGGAAAGGCGGAGATAATCTGCAAGACATCGGCGGGTTCGGTAGATGCCAAGGGCAGGTTTGTGAGCGATGCGGCTACGGATGCCGGAATCCGAGAACTGGACAATGCTGCCGACTATCGCAATCCGCGAGGTCGCATTCTGACAGGTCCCGAACTGCTGACAGTCTTCAATGGCGAAACCGGAAAGGCGATGCATACCATCTGGTATCAGCCCAACCGAGCCTTCGGTACTGGCAAGCAGGTGGAAGAGGGGGAGCATCTGGAGAACGGATACCCTGCCTACTCTTCTGTCTGGGGAGATAAGAACAACTATGGCAACCGTGGCGAGCGATACCTTGCCGGTGTGGCTTTCCTGGAGGGTTCCGACAAGAAGCCGAGTGCCGTGATGTGCCGTGGCTATTATACCCGCTCTTATCTCTGGGCAGTAGATTTCGACGGAAAGGAGCTCAAGACCAAATGGCTCCATGCTTCGCTGACTCCCAACGACTGGAAGGTGACTGATGCCGATGGAAAGGTGCTGAAGGAAGCTCATGGATGTAAGGCAACTGCCTATGCCCAGGGTGCTCACAGTCTGGCTGTAGGCGATGTGGATGGGGATGGATGTGACGAGATTACATACGGTTCGGCTGCCATCAACCATGATGGAACCTTGCTGTATTCTACCGGATTGGGACATGGCGATGCGCAGCATCTTGCCGATCTGGATCCCGACCGACCGGGATTGGAATATTATATGGTACACGAAGAATATCCCTACGGTTCTGACCTGCGGGATGCGAGAACAGGCGAAATCCTGTTCCGTACGCTCGATAAGGATGATACCGGAAGAGGAGTGGCTGCAGATATCGATGTCCAGCATCGGGGATATGAACTTTGGTGTTCGGATGCTCCTGTTGTAAGAGACATCAAGGGTAAGCCTGTTTCGGCAGAATCATCCTTATCCTCTCAGAAGAATCATGATGCAGATCTTTTCAGGAGTAATGAGAAAACGAGTTTCAGAGCTGTATCCAGAATGCCGGCAATGAACTTCCGAATCTATTGGGATGGTGACTTGCAGGATGAACTTCTGGCAAACGGTCGTCCTCCTCATTTCCCTCCTTATCTCCAGAAATGGAACGGCAGCGAGGCGGTGGCTTTGCCTTTGAGCAATGGCAAGCAACTGTATGAGATGGGCAACTCGGTAAGCTGCAACTGGTCGAAGGCAACCCCTAATCTCCAGGCTGACCTCTTTGGCGACTGGCGTGAGGAAGTCATCTATTGGGATGAGAGCGATGCTTCGCATCTCAATATCTTCACCACCAATATCCCTACGGAGTATCGGGTTCCAACCCTGATGCACGACCATATCTACCGTATGGGAGTGGCATGGCAGAACGTAGGTTACAACCAGCCGCCGCATCTGGGATATTATCTGCCCGATCATGCAGAGAAGATTCAGAAATAAGAATTTGAAATAAAAAAAGAGAATCAGATGAAATACTGATGCATCTGCATCGTTTATATGATATAAGGAAATACAGAGAATTAAGATATAAAGCGATAAAGGATATGAAAAGAATATTATTTGCCATCTCATTGATGGCGGCAACAACAGCTTCTTTTGCCCAGGTGGCAAAGCCAATGGAAGATGTCAACAAGGTTATCGACAATACCGTAGATAGCCTGAACAAGGCGATGACCGCCCGAATCCAGCCGGGAACCAGCAGAAAGGGAAACAACCCGGTACTCTTCCTCATAGGTAACTCTACCATGCGCAATGGCACACTGGGTAATGGTAACAACGGTCAGTGGGGCTGGGGATACTACGAGCACGAGTTCTTCGATGCCAACAAGATTACCGTAGAGAACCAGGCGCTCGGAGGTATGAGCAGCCGTACTTTCTACAACCGTCTGTGGCCAGATGTGCGCAAGGGTATCAAGGCTGGCGACTGGGTAATCATCTCCATCGGTCATAACGACAATGGTCCGTACGATAGCGGCAGAGCCCGTGCCAGCATCCCTGGCATCGGCAAGGATTCGCTCAATGTCACCATCAAGGAGACGGGCGTGAAGGAAACCGTCTATACATACGGCGAATACATGCGCAAATACATCAACGACTGTAAGGCGCTGGGTGCTCATCCTATCCTGATGTCGCTGACTCCACGTGATGCCTACGATGAGAACGATAAGATTATCCGTGTCAACAAGACCTTCGGCTTGTGGGCAAAGCAGGTAGCAAAACAGGAAGGCGTTCCTTTCGTTGATCTGAACGAGATTTCTGCAGCCAAACTCGACAGCTATGGTCATTGGAAGGAGAAATATCATTTCTTCACAGACCATATCCATACCTCCCGTTTCGGAGCGATGATGAATGCCCGTTCGGCTGCTGAGGGATTGGCAGAAAGCAAGGATCCGAATCTGGCTCCTTTGCAGGCGATGATGATCAATGTGGCTTTGCCTGTAGAAAATTTCAAGCGTGAGCCGGGCAAACCGGTGGTCTTCTTCACCGGTGACAGTACCGTAAAGAATGCCGATAAGGAAGAAGACGGCATGTGGGGCTGGGGATCTCAGGCTTATACCATCTTCAATCCTAAGAAGATTACCTGTGTGAATGCAGCCAAGGCAGGTCGCAGTTCCCGTTCTTATCTCAACGAGGGAAGATGGGATAAGGTATATAACAGTCTGCAGCCGGGCGACTACGTGCTCATCGAGTTCGGACATAACGACATCTGCTCTATGACCGATAAGAAGATGCGCGGTTCCATTCCTAGTGCCAAGGATACCTGTCATGTATATCAGATGGAAGAGAGCAAGCAGTATGAGGTGGTCTATTCCTTCGGCTGGTATCTGAAGAAGTTCATCCAGGATGTACGTGAGAAGGGTGCTACCCCAATCCTCGTTTCCCTGACTCCTCGCAACGAGTGGCCTAATGGAAAGATGGAGCGCCGCAACGATAGCTACGGCAAGTGGTATCGTGAGGTGGTAGCCGAAACGGGCGTTGCCTTCCTCGACCTCCACAACATCGCTGCCGATTCATACGATAAGATAGGCAAGGAAAAGGTGAAGGCATATTACAAGAAGGATCATACCCACACCAGTTTGAAGGGTGCCCAGCACAATGCCAAGTGCGTGGCTAAGGGCTTGAAGAAAATGAAGAGCCCATTGGCTAAGTATCTGAAGTAAGATAAAGCATCTGAAGTAAGATAAAGCATCTGAAGTAAGATAATGAATAAGTGAAATTGGAATAAGATAAGAATAATCATCAGATGAAGACAAAATCTATTTTAGTAACAGCTCTTTTGGCTCTTACCTCTATGGTTGGAGCCAATGCCCAGAGTTTTGATATTGATATGACCAAGGTGCAGCCTGCCTATTCCGTGGAGAATGGACAGGGATATGATATCGTGGCTGCACCGAAGGCTAAGAATAATGCTCCTTTCTTCTATTCGGTGAAGGTGGCAGATGGCAACTACAAGGTTACCGTGGTGCTCGGTTCTAAGAAGAAGGCAGGCAAGACCGTGGTTCGTGCCGAGAACCGAAGACTGATGCTTGATGCTTGATGAGGTGAGTACCAAGAAGGGGGAGTTCAAGACTTACTCCTTCATCGTGAACAAGCGCTCTCCTTATATTACCGATAAGATGAACGTAAAGATCAAACCTCGCGAGAAGGAGACGTTTACCTGGGATGAGAAGCTGACCTTGGAGTTTACAGGTGCTGCCCCAGCAGTAAAGAGCATCAGGGTGGAACCGGCTCCTACTGAAACCACCACCGTTTTCCTTTGCGGCAACTCTACGGTAGTAGATCAGTTTACAGAGCCATACGCTTCCTGGGGACAGATGGTTACCCGTTGGTTCGGTCCGGAGGTAGCTATCTCCAACCATGCCGAAAGCGGATTGACTGCAGGTTCTTTCCTCGCTTCCAATCGTCTGGACAAGATTTTGGCGATGATGAAGAAGGGCGACTACGTAATCTGTGAGTTCGGACATAACGACCAGAAGGAGAAGTCTGCAGGCAGTGGTGCCTGGTATAACTTCTCTTATAATCTGAAGAAGTTCATAGACGAGGTCCGCAAGAAGGGTGGCAACATCATCTTCGTAACTCCTACTCAGCGCCGCTTCTTCGATGAGGCTACCCATAGCAAGATTCAGGAGACTCATAAGGATTATCCTGATGCCATGAGAGCCGTGGCTAAGAGAGAGGATGTTCCTGTCATCGAACTCCACGATATGACCCGTACTTTCTTCGAGACTCTAGGTTATGAGAACAGCAAGAAGTCATTGGTTCACTATCCTGCAAATACTTATCCCAACCAGCCTAAGGCCCTGGCGGATAACACCCACTTCAATCCATACGGAGCCTATGAGGTGGCAAAGATGGTGGTGATGGGAATGAAGCAGCTCAATCTGCCTATCGTGAAGTATCTCCGTGCGGATTGGAAGGACTTCAATCCTGCCCAGCCAGATGATTTCAATAAGTTTGTTTGGTACCCATCCGTGAATCAGGATGTGACCAAGCCAGATGGAAATTAAAAAATGAATTTGAAATGAATAAGAAGACAATACTTTTCGCCTCTTTGCTGATGGCTGGTTTGCCTTTGATGGGAACTCTTTCGGCAGATGCGGCGGTTCGTGATACAATCAACATCAACCAGGGATGGCAGTTCCATCGCGGTGATGTGAAGAATATCTCTGAGTTGAAAGCTACTCAGAGCGGTGATGAGGTGGTGAATCTTCCTCACGACTTCCTGATTGGTCAGGACTGGGTGGCTCCGGATGCCAGCGAGCGCCCGGATAACAGTGATGCCGGCAGCAATGTGCGCAGCCGATTGAGTCCCCGTGGATTCAAGGAGATGGGCATCGGATGGTATCGCTACGAACTCACTCCCAAGGATGCATGGAAGGGAAAACGCATCGTGCTCGATTTCCAGGGCATCATGCTGGTGGGAGATGTCTATCTCAACGGTCAGCGCATCGGTGGTACCGATTATGGTTACCTGGGCTTCGATATCGACCTGAGCAAACTCCTGAAATGGGGTGAGGCTAACGAGATTACCGTTAAGGCAGATACCCGAAATCCTAACAATTCCCGCTGGTTTACGGGTGCCGGTCTCTATCGTGATGTCAATCTCATCATCACCGACAAGGACCTTTTCTTCCCTCGCCATCCGCTCTTTATCCGTACCGTGGATAATAAGGAGGTAAAGATCCAGGCGAATATCATCAACCAGCAGAAGCTGGCTAAGGGACAGGGAAAGGCGGAGATTCCGGTGGAGGTCCGCATTCTGGATGCCGATGGCAAGGTGGTGGCTCAGCAGAAGAGCAACATCGACTTCAATGCCAAATGGAGAGACAGGGAATATGAATTGCCGGGTATCTCTCTGGAGAATGCCCATCTATGGTCGCCGGATTCACCTTATTTATATACTGCCGAAGTGACGCTCTATAATCAGGACGGAAAGGTGGCTGACCAGATCAAAGAACAGTTTGGTGTGCGTACCATCGAACTGAATCCAAAGAAGGGATTACTCGTGAATGGCAAGAAGGTCTTGCTGAAGGGCTATGCCAACCATCATACCCTTGGCGCCCTGGGTGCTGCTGCCTATCCTCGTGCCATCGAGAAGCGGCTCAAGCTGATCAAGGAGTTCGGTATGAATCATATCCGCTCTTCTCATAATCCTTATAGCGAGGATTTCCTGAAGCTCTGCGATAAGTATGGCATCCTGGTAGTGGATGAACTTTACGACAAGTGGCTTACTCAGTATGCCGGTGGCAGAGTGGAGTGGGAGAGCCTTTGGCAGAAGGATATTCCTGAGTGGGTGAAGCGTGACAGAAACCATCCTTCGGTTATCCTCTGGAGTCTGGGTAACGAGTTGCAGCAATACAGCAATCTGCCTTTCAATGATTGGGGCGTGACAGCCTACAAGCTTCAGAAAGAGTTGCTGCATCGTTACGACAACACTCGCCTGACCACCGTGGCGATGCACCCTCGCTATCGCAATCTCGAAACGGACAGTCTGCCAGCCGACTTGGCTGTGGCTACGGAGGTAAACTCCTACAACTATCGCTATATGTACTTCCCTGGCGATATGAAGCGTTATCCGGAGAAGACCTTCTATCAGAGCGAGGCTAGTACCGCTGCGATGGGACCAAACTTCTATGAGATGGAGCAGGACAAGGTGTTGGGCTTGGCTTATTGGGGAGCCATCGATTATCTCGGCGAGAGTATGGGATGGCCTGTAAAAGGTTGGAACCAGGGTGTGTTCGACCTTTCTCTCCAGCCAAAACCGGATGCTTACTTCGTGAAGAGTATGTTCTCTGAGGAGCCTACCGTGCATATTGGAGTCATCGAGAAATCGGGTGGCAACATCCAGTGGGATGGCATCAATGTTTCTGCCGGAAAGCTTTCTGAAAACTGGAACCGTGAGGCAGGCGAGAAGGTTTCGCTCTATACCTATACCAATGGCGACGAGGTGGAACTCTTCCTCAACGGCAAGAGCCTGGGAGTGAAGAAGAACAGCGAAGATCCGAAACTCCGTTCCCGAATCAAGTGGGATGATATAGCCTATGCACCGGGTACACTTCTGGCTGTAGCCAGAAAGAACGGCAAGGTGGTGGCTCGCCATCAGATAGAGACTACGGGCGAGGCTGTTGCCTTGAAGCTCGTTCCTGATGCAGAAAACTGGCATGCTGACGGTAAGGATCTGATGCACGTTCGCATCTATGCCGTGGATAAGAAGGGCAGAAGAGTGATGAACGTGAAGGATGCCAAGGCTTTCGACAAGTTGACTTTCACTGTAAAGGGCGATGCGAATATCGTGGCAGTAGATAATGGAAACATCGCTTCGGATGAACTCCATATCGGCAAGACTCAGTTGGAGAAGACCATCCAGCGCAATCTCTTCCAAGGTTCCGCCCTCGTGATATTGAGAGCAGGCAATAAGCCGGGAAAGATCGAACTTTCCGTGGCTGGTGAAAAGATGAAAGCCAAGAAGCTGGTTTTGAATACGAAGTAAATACTAAAAAAGGTCGCCAAAATGCTGGCGACCTTTTTTAGTATATAAACATTCAAAACGATTCGGATTATAAATCGTATCATGAATTTCTCATGATTAATCTCTTTATTTTCTGAATTTCTTTTTGAACCATTGGTTGAATGCCACGTAGGCACTGATTTCCTCCTGATGCTGAGGCTCAGCAAAGGTGAGGACATTGCCCGATGAATCTCCGTG
Organism: uncultured Prevotella sp.; assembly: GCA_900544825.1. Taxonomy (GTDB): domain Bacteria; phylum Bacteroidota; class Bacteroidia; order Bacteroidales; family Bacteroidaceae; genus Prevotella. Next base: position 32,394 of record UQWP01000036.1, read on the forward strand.
CTGGTCTGGGAAGATAATCATCAGGTTAGTGCCCGAGAAGAAGCGGGTGAGCTCTTCTGGTAACCGCTCCAATGCCGACTTGTGGGATACCGTACCCTTGCGGGCTGTCACCACCACAAAGAGATGGTTCTTGCTCATGTGGGAGGCAAGCTGCGGCATCTCGTTCCAATGCTGCATCAGGGTGTATTCGGCACGTACTTCCTGATGGCGGTTGGTGATGTACTCATTGATGAGTGCCAGGGTCTCCTCCCTGCCGTGGAATTGGATGCGGCAATCCAGATTGCCTGACAGTCGCGCCAGTCGCTCTACCCAGCGGTAGAAACCCGGTTCAAATTCAGCCCTCGATGGTACTGCCACCTGTATTCGGCGAATGGTATTGAGCGGCTGCTTGATGCGTGCCATGATGATCTGACGGCTCAGACCATTGAAGAGACTCTGATGGAACTCTCCCCAGAACTTAGGCGAAACCTCCTGATGCATGTGCATGCCGATGATGATTTCTGAACACTGGAACTCATTGAAGGCATGCTTGATGCCGTTGGCGATATTGGCAGCGATGCGAACCTGCGTCTGCGTCATCACGTCGGTGGCTGCGGCAAGCTGACTGCAATGGTCCAGCAACTGTCGACCCTGTTCCTGCTTGTATCGCATATCCTTGTCATCATACACCACATTCAGACAAACCAGTCCTCTGTTCAGCTTCTGGTTTCTCACCAGGAAGGCAAGGTTCATCAGATTATCGGCATATTCCGGATACTTCACCGGTATGAGAATCTTCTCATCGCTTGCCTTCTTGGTATCTTCGGCATCCGGCAACTCCTTGTCGCGGAGAATAATCTTTCTGGAACTCCAGTCGGTAAGCATCGAGGAGATGATGCAGGTGCAGAGTATCATCATCACCACACCGTTCAGCATGTCATCGTTGACCAGATAGGTGTTCGGACCCACCAGGATATTCATTCCCACCATCACCATGGCGATACTGCCGGCAGCATGGGCGGAAGTGAGTCCGAACATCATGTGACCTGATGAAAGCGGCAACCGGAATCCGAAGCAGGCGGCATAGGCAGCGATCGCCTTTCCCAAGGTTCCGAAGAAGACGATGCAGAAGATGACCCACAGAATGTGACCACCCTGGAAGAGCAGACCCACATTGATGAGCATACCCACACCGATGAGGAAGTAAGGGATGAAGAGGGCATTGCCCGTAAACTCCAGTCGGTTCATCAGCGGAGATACGTGAGGGATATACCTATTTAATATAAGTCCTGCGAAGAAGGCACCGAACACGCCCTCGATACCTACTATCTGAGATAGGGTGGCACTCATGAAGAGCATCGCCATCACGAAGATAAACTGCATCACCGAATCGCTGTACCGGCGCAGAAACCATCTCGTTAACCTCGGTATCAGGAATATCATCACTCCGCAGTATGCGGCAAACTTGGCGGTGAAGAGTACCCAGAACAGCAGACCATCATGGCTGGAGAACGAGGCGACGAGACCTGCCAGCATAATGAGTGCTATCAGGAGCGAAAGCATACTGGAACCCACACTCAGAGTGACACTCGGCTTCTGCTGCAGACCATATCTGGAAACAATAGGATAGGCAATCAGGGTATTGGAAGCCATGATGCAGCTCAGCAGAAACGATGCCCTGGTGGAATAATGCAGCAGCCAGATGCTCATGCCGAAGGTCAGGAGAAACGGCGTGAAGCATGTGAGCAGACCATAGATGAGCAGTCGGGATTTGTTTTTCTTCATACCCTCCATGTCCATCTCTAGGGCGGCGAGGAACATGATGTAGTAGAGTCCCACCTTGCCGAACAGTTCGAAAGATGCATCTCGCTCCAGGATATTCAGTCCGTATTTGCCGACAAGCACGCCCGCCAGTACCATTCCGATGATATGGGGGATTCGAAGCTTACCCATGATGATAGGGGCAAAGAGGATGATGAGGAGCACTACGAAGAAGATCAGCGTAGGGTCGGTAATTGGAAAATATTCTGCAATATTCAGCATAGGCATTCTACTTATTGTTGATGATGAAAGAGGGATTCTGCATCCGTTTCATCCCTCTTCGTTTTATTTTTGAGTGCAAAATTACTAATAAATCTTGAAAGGGCAAAGTTTTTGCCCCCTTATCATTTATATGTGTAGAGATTTTTGTAATTTTGCACCCTGAAAACAAACTTAGGATAAAAAGATAAGGATAATTAACGTATGAAAAAAGGATTGTTTGCACTCGCCTTGGGTACATTTACCTTGGGCATCGCAGAATTTATTATTGAGGGAATTCTCACCGATGTGGCGCACAACATGAATGTGTCCATCCCTCAGGCTGGTTATCTCATCTCTATCTATGCGCTGGGTGTATGCGCCGGTGCTTTCTCGCTGATATTGATGCATAAGTATCGCCCCAAGAATATACTCTTGTTTCTTACTTCGCTGGTGATTCTGGGAGCCATCATTGCTACGATTGCCCCTAGTTACTGGCTTCTGCTTTGTGCCCGGTTCATTCAGGGACTTCCTCATGGTGCCTATTTCGGAACGGCTACCATCGTGGCGGTGAAGATGGCGAAGGAGGGAAAGGGTACCAAGGCGGTGGCGATGATGTGTGCCGGTATGCCGTTTGCCAATCTGCTGGGTGTTCCGCTGGGCACCTTCCTGAGTCATACCATCTCCTGGCGAGTGCCTTTTCTCATGTCGGTGGCGTTGGGCGTCATCACGCTCTATATGATTTACAAGTGGGTTCCTGATGTAGAGGCTCTGCCTAACAAGGGTATGAAGGCTCAGTTCCGCTTTATGCGCCATCTGGCTTCCTGGCTTATCATCGCTGCTACTTTCCTGGGCAACGGCGGTATTCTCTGCTGGTTCAGTTACATCTCTCCGCTTTTGCAGATGAATGGCGGTTTCCATGCGGCAAGTATCTCTGTGCTGATGATTCTTGCCGGTCTGGGAATGGTGGTAGGAAATCAGGTGAGTGCCTTGCTGGCAGACAGATTCAAGCCGGGCCGCTTTACCTGCTATCTGCAGTTTCTGGCTGCTGCAGCCTTGCTGGCTACCTTCTTCCTGTCGCATATCGGTTGGGTATCGGCAGTGATGATGTTCATCAGTTGTGCCTGTCTCTTCGGCATCGGATCTCCTGAGCAGTTTCTCATCGTGAAGCACAGCGAGGGTGGCGAGATGCTGGGTGGTTGCTGCATCCAGGCAGCCTTCAATCTGGGCAATGCCCTGGGTGCCTTCTTGGGTGGTATCCCTGTGGCAATGGGCTTGGGCTATCACTATCCTGCGCTCATCGGTGTGCCGATGGCATTGGCTGGCGCAATTTGCCTCCTGGTGTTCCATCGTAGATATGAATGATATATGTCATTTTGCCCTGTTTCCTATGACAGAATTTGATGAAAATCAAGAAATCGACCCTTTTTTGAAGTTTTCCCCAAAAATATTGTGTGCGTACACAAAAAGGCATTACCTTTGCACTCGAAAAGATTGAATAACGAATAATTAAAGTAAAGAAAGGATAACGATTATGATAGTATTAGTAATGACACTGGCAGTTGTAGCTGCCCTTTTTGCAGAGGTTGTAAATGTCAACAATAAGATTAGCCTCGGCAAGTAATCAAACCTTGAGAGGCATCTTAGGATGCTTCCAGGAAGTTGATTCGAAATAAGGTAAAGATTAGGATAAACCCGTTGGCGGAATTAATTTAGCGCATACTTAACCCTGCCAATCGGTCTGTTG
>UQWP01000037.1 GCA_900544825.1 uncultured Prevotella sp.
AACCAAAACTCTCAAACAAGTGAGTTAATATTGGAACATAGAACTGGACACCCTAATAAATAACATAAAAGAGGGTGCGCCATAGACTTATGACACACCCTCCTCTTTCTAAAACTTTTCTTTTATATATACTTTATCGGTTAGCAGATTTCCATAGATAAGTATCAGTACAATGGATATCAGCACCCTGGTCAGCAATCATCAACTTGAAGTCGCCTTCCTCCAATCTCCATTTGCCATCCCAACCAACGAAGGCCAAGTCATCTGCCTTTAAATCGAAAGTTACAGTCTTGGTTTCGCCTGGCAGAAGTTCTATCTTGTCAAAAGCACGGAGGCGACGACCATCAGGAACCATACTGGCGATGAGATCGCTGCTGAACAGGAGGACACTCTCCTTGCCTGCCACACTGCCCGTGTTCTTCACATCCACGCTCACCTTGATGATGTCGCCGTGGCGGAAATCAGACTGGGAAACCTTCAGGTTGCTATATTTGTAAGAGGTGTAGCTCAAACCATATCCGAAGCCCCACTGCTGGGTAATCTTCGCATTGTAGTCGTAAGCACCTTCCATCGTACCCACCTCCTCACTCTTCTTGAAGTCATAGTTGGCGAGCGAATTGATTTCCTTAGGATAGGTGTAAGGCATCTTGCCACTGAAGTTTGACTTGCCCGATACCAAGTTTACCAAGGCATCACCACCCATGTTGCCAGGGATAAGGATGTCGATGATGCCCTGTGCCAATGGTTCGATGTCAGCAATGAGACGAGGACGACCTTCATTCAGCACCAAGATGACAGGCTTGCCTGTCTGAGCCAAAGCCTTCACCAGATTGCGCTGGTTCTCTGAGAGCCAAAGGTCGGTCAGGTTGCCCGGAGTCTCGGTATAGGAATTCTCGCCAATGCAAGCCACTATGACGTCGGCATCCTTCGCTGCAGCCACAGCTCCCAGAATCTGAGGTTCGTTCTCCTCCCAGTATTTTCCCTTTTCATTATAGGTAACACCCTGGTTCAAGATGACATTCTCCTTGCCATACTCATTACAGAATGCCTCATAGATGGTATTGTACTTGCCGGCAAACTCATCGGCACGATGTCCCTGCCAGGTATAGCTCCATCCACCGTCCAGGCAACGCATCTGATTGGCATTAGGACCCGTAAGGAGAATCTTCTTGCCATGCTGCAAAGGAAGGATATTACTCTCGTTCTTCAGAAGCACCATACTCTCGGTAGCTCCCTCCAAGGCGAGCTTGGCAAACTCCTCGCCCCCAAACTTAGGATAATTCTTGAGTTTCTGGGTTGGGTTCTTGAAGAGGTCGAGACGATACTTCATGCGAAGCACACGGCGACAGGCATCGTTGATGCGACTCATAGGAATCTTACCTTCCTTCACCAATTCTACAAGGTAGCCACAAGCATCGCAAGAATAAGGTTCCATAATCATATCGATACCAGCATTGATGGCAATGCGGAGTGCATCCTTCTTGTCCTTTGCCACCATCTCACGAGTATAGAGATTGTTGATATCTGCCCAGTCGGTGATGAGCACACCATCCCATCCTGTCTCTTCCTTCAGCCATCCTGTCAGAATGTCCTTGTTGGCGTGCATTGGCATACCATTGACGGAAGCGGAATTCACCATCACGGTCAAGGCTCCAGCCTGCAAACCCGCCAGAAAAGGAGCAAAGTGCTTCTCTCGCAAGTCGGCAGGAGAGATATAGGCTGGCGTACGGTCTTTACCGGTCCAAGGCACACCATAGCCCATGAAGTGCTTCATTGAAGTGGCGATGTGATACTGGTCGATGTTGTTTGGGTCCTCGCCCTGGAAACCATAGACCATCGCCTTGCCCATCTCTGAACTGAGGTAGCAATCTTCGCCAAAGTTCTCCCAGATGCGAGGCCAACGGGCATCACGACCGAGATCAACGGTAGGACTGTAAGTCCAAGGCACGCTCACCGCACGAGTCTCATAAGCGGTAGCCTCAGCCGAACGGCGAGCTATCTCACGATTGAAGGTGGCAGCTACATTGATGTTCTGCGGGAAGAGGGTTCCGCCCTGTGTATAAGTAGAACCGTGGTTCTGATCAAGACCGAAGACACAAGGGATGCCGATGCGCTTCATCGAGATCTTCTGGATTTGCGCGATGTACTTCTCCCACTGCTTGGCGGTTGGTGCGCAAGTATTAGGAGCGTTGAGGATAGAGCCAATCTTATAGCGAGAAAGGATAGAATCGGTCTTGTGCTCGTCGATATAGAACACACCATTCTTGTCGTTGGCACCAAAGAGGTCGGTCACCAATTCCATCATCTGACCTATCTTTTCCTCCAAGGTGAGTTTCTTCAGGGTTTGTTCTACCTGAGCTTCAATCTTAGGATCGCTCTTAATAACCGGAACATTGGCACTGGCTGTATAAGCCAATGCCAACATTGAAATAGATAATAATATTTTCTTCATAAGCCGTAAAGGTTTGACGTTTTAATATAAAAACAGAAATCTTTCTAATATTTTATTCAATAGTTACTTTCTTTACTGTATAACCGTCACCCACGAGGAGGAGCCCCCACTGCTCTTTCAAGAGTTGGATAGAGAGGTCGGTCAGTACAAACTCCCATGTAGCAGGACCATTCACAATTTTGTCGTCACGCTCTGGGTCCTTCTTACCAGTAAGGATGTTGCTCCAGGAAGCTGTGGTAGCGGTACCCTGACCGTTTCCATCCACATAAACACGGAGGATGGTGCCAACCTTCACCTTTGAGAGGAAGGTGTCCTTCAAGGCCTCGAATGGTGTACTCCATGTCACGGCAAACTCACTTTCCCAGAGGGTAGTCTCCATAGATGGACGCGGCTCTGTAGTTACCTTGATTTTACCGCAAGGGAACTGTACACCACTGCCATCTACCAATGTAATGTCGTAATCGCCATTGGCGAGGTCGGAAGGAGCAGTAACTTTCAATGCTGTACCCTTATCGAGAACTTTGAAGGCAGCCTCCTTACCATCGATGAGTACTTTCTGAACGTGATCCACCAGGTTCTTGCAGTTGCGGATGGTTGTAGTTTCTCCCGGAGCTACCCAAAGCTCGTTGGCATTGGTACCCAAGACAGGATCATCATCAGCAGGAATCACGGTAACGTTCAAGGTGCGGGATGTGGTCTTGCCCTTGGTGGTGGTTGCCACAATCTTCAGTTCATGATTACCTATAGGCAAAGGTTGGTCGATAGTAGTACCTTCGGCAATCTTAGTGCCGTCGAGCAACCATGTCACAGTGGTATAGTGAACAGGAGTCACCTTGATTTCCAACTTATAATTAGTCTTGCGGTTTATCTTGGAATCAGCCAAGTCGGTGTTCAAGATACGTGGATTGTCATCTTCGCTGGCTGTGAAGTATGGTTCATCATCAGAAGAGCAAGAAGACAAGGTAGATGTACCAGCCAGTGCGAAACCCACGGCTAAGAGCATCATCATAGCCTTCAAGACTTTTCCCTTATATTGTTTCATTGTCTTATTCATAATTAATTATTCTATTCTATTGTCCTATAAGACTTAACATTTAACACTTAACATTAAACACTACTTGCTATATCCCTTTCCGAATGGAGGATTGAAGTCTGGCTGAAGGTTTACATCAGCCTTGTCCCACCAGAGGCGTTTGTGCCAATCGTCTGTACCACCCATGCGGTCGATGGCAGCCTTGTAGTTGGCATTGTTGTACTGAGCTTCCAACTCAGGATACTGCAAGCGGACAGGCATTGACCAATCGGGATCCGTATAAGTGAAACCATTCTTGGTCAAGAGATCACGATTCAAGATGGCAGGATAGTCAGAGCGGCGCAAGTTAGCCCAACCCTCAGAAGGGTTCATCATGTGGAGAATCCAAGCCTGGGTGTTGATGGTCTCCTTAGGATTGTCACCCAACGGATTGCTGGCAATGAACGCATCAATCTCTTCCTTGGAAATCTTGTTGGATGTAAGATAGTAGTTGTTGAGCAACTCCATGCTGGCACGAACACCAGCCTCGTAGTGACTCTCAGCATCACCACCACCAACATTCCAACCATTGGTTGCAGCCTCAGCCTTGAGGAACTCTACCTCGGCATAGCTCATCAAGTCGCCAGGACAAGAAGGCATCTCGAAGTCGATGTTCAGGCAAGGACGACCTGCTCGGGCTATATATTCAGAGCTGGCATAAGTGTTCTCGTCTATCTCTGCATACTTCTTCAAGGTAGGAAGGTCATCCAACGTAGCTGGATTCATCCAGTCTGTGTACCAGGCTGCACCAGGGTTGCAAGGCTCCTCACCGAGGTTCTTGCTCTGGAAGTAAGCCAGGAAATCATCGGTCAAGTCGATGTTCTGCTCCTTATCTGGCTTCACCTGACTACGCTTGATATTGTAGTAGTGACGGCAGATGCGATAGAGACGAGGGTCGTTGGTATTCTGCAACTGATAGAACAAGGTAGAGCATATCATGGTAGGCGATGTAGCATTCTGACTATAGAGAATCTCTCCCAAGGCATTGGTACGGAAATCATAATCATTGGCACCATCATAATATGTATAAGGTGCATCAGCATACTTGATATAAGCATCATCTGCAGCACTGGCGATAGCACCGGCAGCCACAGCCTTCTCAAACTCCTCCTTTGCCTTCTGTGGATTAACATCGGAAATGCGCATGGCATAGCGCATACGGAGTGCATTGGCATACTTCTTCCACTTAGCTACATCACCACCCATGCTGGTGACATCACCAGAAATGTGGTCGGTACCTGTGCCAAGCTGCTTCTCGCAAGCGTCAAGTTCCTCGAAGAACCAGCTGTAGAGTTCCTCTACGGTATCATACTTAGGGTTGGAGATACCTGAGATATAACCCAGACCTGCCTCCGAACAAGGCACGTCACCGTAGGTATCTGCCAAAACTGCCGTGAGATAGACACGATGGATACGAAGTACCGCATTCAAGTTTGCCTTGTCAGCAGATTTGTGGATGGCATCCACAAGGTTCTTGATACTGATTTCATAATAGCGGTCCCAAACTTTACGGGATATATCATCTTCTCTGAAATTAGAACCAGCGTAATTGGTTACATTCCAACCACCAGCGAAATACTGTGGAAAACCAGATATATAGTTACGGTAGGTATCCATCAGACTGAAGTCACCGTAAGTCTGCAGCAAAGCTGTTGTCAACTGTGCGTTAGGGTCGAGCTCGCTCACCTTGGTCTTGTCGGTATTGATGTTGCTCAAGGTATCATCAGAGCAAGAAGTCATCGCAGTGCCGGTTGCCATCAGGGCGAAAGCCATCATCAGGCTGCTCTTACCTATATATTTCTTGATTATATTGTTCATTTTCTTACCTTATTATATATTAGAACTCTTCTAAAGAAATTGATTCATTTTTTTCGGGACTAGAACTTCACGTTCACGTTCAAACCATAACTCTTGCGAGATGGCAGGGAACCATATTCCAGACCGAGACCTGAGGTGTTGTAGCTGGAGTCTGGGTCGATGTTAGGAACGTTCTTCCAAACAATGAATGGGTTACGAGCCACGAAGGATACGGTCAAGCCCTTGACATACTTGCCCAGGATGCTCTCTGGGAAGGTATAGCCGAAAGTAATCTCACGACACTTCACGTAAGAGTTGTCGTAAACGAAGGCACTCTGCACGCCTTTTGCCACATGCTTCCAGTAATCTTCAGGGTTCACGGCGATGTCGTTCTTGCGATAAGTACCGTCGCCATTGTCGATGACACCATCTACGACAAATCCCTTGCAGTTACCTGCTGCACGCCATTCGGCAAGTTCCATACCCGAAGCCTTGCGAGCCTCCTCAGAAGCGTACCACTCCTCACGGCCTGCCAATGTTCCCTTTGCCTTACCTGTCTCGTATGCAGAACGCATGGACATAGAGTAGATGTCGGCACCTACCTTCACATCGAAGGATGCAGAGAGGCGGAAGTTCTTGTAGCTGAAGGTTGAGTAGAAACCACCTGTCCAGTCCCAAGTAGAGTTGCCGATGGTCTTGATTTCCTGGTCAACCTTTGGAAGACCAGTAGCTGCATCGACAACCACCTGTCCCTTGTCGTTGTAGAGGAAGTCGTGTCCACGGATAGCTCCATAGTTCTCACCTACCTTGGCACCTACAGAAACACCGCACCAGTATGCCTTCGCCAACTCGAAGTAGTCCATGCCATCGATGAGCGACTTCACCTTGTTGGTATTCTTCGAGAAGTTGACACCCAAGTCCCAAGCGAAGTCCTTGATTTGCAAGGCACGGGCATTGAGGGCAATCTCGACACCCTGGTTCTGAATCTCACCGGCATTGATGAGGCGGTAAGCATAGCCAGAGGTGGTGGTTGAAGCCAAACTCAAAATCTGGTTCTTGGAGTTCTGGTTGTAATAGGTGGCATCCAAGCCCAAGCGTCCGTTGAGGAACTTCATCTCCAAACCTACCTCGTAAGAACCTGTCATAGTAGGCTTCAAATCCTTGTTTGGCTGTGTTGAGTTGGCTATCATACCGATGGTATAACCCGAGTAGCTGTACTTGCCCGTGGTATAGTTGAGTGCCAACAGGTATGGATCGGTATCGCTACCTACCTTTGCCCAAGATGCGCGAATCTTACCGTAATTGATGAACTTCTTGTTCTTGATAAACTCAGAGAAAACCAAGCTACCAGATACAGAAGGATATATATATGTATTATTGCCCGAAGGGAGCGTAGAAGACTTATCTCCACGGAGTGTTCCCTCCAGATAGTAAGTATGCTTGTAGCCGAGGCTCGCGCTGGCATAGAGAGAGCTGATCTGCTTCTTATACATGCTCTCGCGAGTATTCTGCTCCTGATAGTTCATGATGTTCTTGATGCCATTCATCTGCTGGTTGAGACCGACGTTGGTAGTGGTCTTGTTATTCACCTTGAAGATGTTACCACCAGCGGTAGCGTTGACATCGAAGTCGCCCCATGAGTTGTTGTAGAGGGCGAGTATCTCGGCGTTGAATGTGCGGTTGTTGAAGATTTGGTCGGTAAGCTTTCCGGCAGGAGTTCCTGGAGTTGTCTTGGCGATGAAGTCCTCGAAGTTCATGCTGTTGATGTCGGTACCGATGGTACCCTGCAGCTTGAGGTGCTTGTCGATGTTCCAGATGGCCTTACCCGTAAAACGGAACACGTCCTTGTCGGATGTATTGCTGTTCTTGTAAAGATCCCAGTATGGATTCTTGTTATACTGGTCGTTACCATTCCAGTTGGAGTAGTTGCCGTCGGCATCCTCATAGTGCTTCAACCAAGCCTGGTCGTAGGTACCCGCCAGGGTCATGAGGTTCTTACCTACATTGCTCTGAGAGTCACCAAGGGCAGGACGGTTCTTCACCTTCTCACGAGTATAGTTGGCGGTGAAGTCGAAGTCAACAGGACCTGCAGAGGTATTCACACGGAGGTTGAAGTTATCACGACTCATATTGGTATTTGGCAAGATATCCTTGTTGCGCATATCGGTAACAGAGAAACGCATACCCGTCTTACCGGAATTAACTGAGAGGATGGCAGAGTTCTGGGCGGTGAAACCTGTGCGGAAGAAATCGGAGGCGTTGTTAGGGTGCATCAGGAAAGGACGCTCCTCGCCATCGAAATACTTGAACATGAAGTCATCGGCCTTAGGTCCCCAACTTGAGTTCGTACCAGAAGTGCTCGAATTAGGAAGCTCGCCATTGTAGCCAGCGCCATATATCTCCTGGATGTCGTCCCATTTAGCCAACTGGGTATCGATAGTATAAGAACCATTGTACTCCACGGAAATCTTATCCTTCTCCGCCTTCTTGGTCGTAATCAAGATAACACCGTGGGAAGCACGGCTACCATAGAGGGCAGAGGCAGCAGGACCTTTCAATACGGTCATCGTCTCGATGTCGTCAGGGTTGATGGCAGAGATACCATCACCGAGGTCATAACCACCAGCTTCACCAGCACTGCCAAAGTTGGTATTATCCAAAGGCACACCATCCACCACGTAGAGAGGCTGGTTGTTGCCTGCCATTTCTGTATTACCACGAAGAAGCACACGGGTAGAACCAGAAGCACCGCCAGCGGTGTTCTGCACAACGAGACCAGCCACCTTACCAGAAAGAGAGTTGATGACGTTGGTTTCCTTCGCCTTGGTAAGTTCCTCACCCTTCACTTCCTCCAAGCCATAGCCGAGGGCCTTGCGGTCTCGTTTGATACCGAGGGCGGTGACAACTACCTCATTCAAGGCCTTACCATCCTCTTGCATCGTGATTTTCATGCCATTAGCAGCTTTCACGGTCATCGTCTTAAAACCGATGTAGCTCACTTCGAGCGTTGCTCCAGGCTTGCAGTTCAACGTAAAGTTACCATCCATATCGGTAACGGCACCGTTGGTTGTACCAGCCACCTTCACGCTAGCGCCAATCAAGGTTTCGCCAGTGGCATCCACCACTGTACCCTTGATGTCCTGGTTCTGCTGAACGCTCATCGCAGCATTGTTCATCTGGGCAGCGAGAATGGCAGAAGCAGGCATCCACATCAAACCTGCACCGAGCAGGCCGAGAAACATAGTTTTCTTTCTCATAATTGATATTTTGTTTTTAGTTTAACATTATTCTTTCCCAAAGATTCCTTCGAGAATCCAAGGAGCATTCACCTTCATACTCTTGAAACGGTCGAAGATGCCATACTTCTCAGAGCCGTTGCCGAAGTGGTTGTTGTCCCAAACGAAAGTAGAGAAGCCTCGTTTGCGAGCCTCCGTAGTCAAGAACTTACAGTAGTAGGTCATGTTTTCATGCACTTTCTCTGAGTTTGACTTATAGTGATCGGTTACTCCCCACTCTCCTATTACGATACCCAGTCCTTTGTTGCTCCAGGTATTCACCGCCTTGTCGAAGAAATCCGTTATCGTCTTCTCGTTTTCAGCAGGTATCTTGCCAGCATCCTTGTAAGCATCACCCCAGTAATCGTAGGTGCAATCGCCGGCGTAGCTCCATGGCTGATAGTAGTGGAATTCCACACTCATATAGTTGTTGCCATTGCCTTCGGCATCCTTTGGAATGATGAAATCTCCATTCTCGATGCCAAACCAAGGGTTACAAACGTAAGTCTGTAAGATGAGGTGGCGCTTGGCATTGTTGCCGCCTGTGGCACGAACCATATCCACGAATATCTGATTGTAAGCATTCTGCACTTCGAGGTTCTCGGCAGTAGGCTTGCCCCAGTTGTCCTTGATGTGAACCTCATTGGTACCGGCGAAAGCCAAGCGACTGCCATAATTGGCAAACTCAGAGGCGATATTCATCCAGAGGAGCGCAAGTTTCTGGCAGTTTTCTTCCTTATATTGATAGGTAGGACGACCTTCGAGCCATTTTTCATGATGCACATTGATGATAACCTTCAACCCGTTGTCGAGACACCAGCCCACTACCTCCTTGATACGGGCAATCCAAGCCTTGTCGATGCTCATCGCCTGAGCGTTGGTAATGTGGCACTGCCAACGGATTGGAATACGGATGGCATTGAAACCTGCCTTCTTCACGGCTTGTATCATCTTCTTGGTAACAACGGGATTGCCCCAGGCTGTCTCTGCATGGATGGAACCATCAGGGTTGCCAATCTGCATCGACTCCCCATCCTGTCCAGGAGCTGAGCACTCGAATTCATTACCGAGATTCCAACCTACTACATCCTTGTTCCATTGCTGGGCGGTAGGAATCGATTCGCTTGCATCAGGAGTATCCATCACCGAAGGACTAGCACTGCAAGAAAATGAAGTAAACATACTTGCAAATAGCAAGCAGATTTTCAAAAAGTTCCTTTTCATTATTAAATTTTTAAACCTATGTTTATAGTTGCTGTTTATCTTAATTGTTTATTCATTGCGAGTTACTGTAAGAACTCGGCTGCAAAAGTACAGAATAGGGAGAAAAACCAGGTTAGAATGCAAACAAAAAAGGTTTCAAATCTGACTTATCGCCAGGTCTGAAACCTTACATTTATATATAACCAACTGAATATCAGAAGGTAGCAATCCTACTTTCTTTACCAGCCATTTACATGGCTCATTTTATTCATACTTACTCGGTGACACCCCGAAATGCTTCTTGAAGACTGTACTGAAGTACTTTACGTTTACAAATCCAGTCTTCACGGAGACATCCAAGACGCTATCGCCTTGTTTCAGATACAGGGCAGCCTGCTCCAAACGGATGAGTCGCATGAAGTCTTGCGGTCCTTGCCCAGTCAGAGTCTTCAACTTGCCATAAAAGAGCGTACGGCTCATCGCCATCTCCCGGCAAAGGCGGTCGATGGTAAAGTCGGTGTCGCTCAGGTTATCGAGAACGAGACGGGTTGCTTTCTCAACGAAAGCCTGGTCCATCGGATCCAAATCCGGTTCTTTTTCATCAGATGATTTATTCGTTTCATCGGAAGCCACGGATGGCAGAGAAGGTTCACTTGGCAACAGGCTCTTTGAAGACGATAGCCCAGAGTCCTCTCCTCTTACGATGGCGATACTTTGCTCCATATAGTATTGACTCAGACGGTGACGGTTCTTCAACATGCTCGCAATCTTGCTGGCAAGGATGGCAGAGTCGAACGGCTTGGCAATGTAATCGTCTGTTCCAAGGTCTAGACCTTCTATCATGAAGTCGCGACCAGCCTTCGCCGTCAGGAGGATGACAGGCAGCCAACTGGTCTCCTTGTTTTCCTTGATGCGACGGCAGAGTTCGTCGCCCTGCATACCCGGCATCATCACATCAGATACCACGATGTCACATTCACCATTCTCAGACAGATACTTCAAGGCAGCCTCGCCACTCTCCACATCCACTACATGATATTGGTCGGCGAAAGCCATACGGATGTATTGACGGAGGTCTTCGTTGTCATCTACAAAAAGGAGCGTGTCCTTAAGGGGTTCCTCTGATATTATTCTTTCATCGGCAGACACGGAGGTATCTGAAGTTTTCGGCAGACTTGCTGGCTTGGAAGAAACGGAAACATCAACATTTCCGTTATCAGGCAATACAACCAAGAAAGCAGTTCCCTTGCCTTCTTCGCTCTCGAATGTTAACTTTCCTCCCAGTTTCTGCACAAGCTGGCGAGTGAGCATCAAGCCCAAGCCACTGCCCATCTCCTGAGAATTGACCGCATTGGAGGCACGGAAGAAACTTTGGAAGATATGCTTGGCCTCGGTTTTCGGGATACCGATGCCGGTATCGCTTACCTGGATGCAGACTTGCTTGGCAACCTCATCGAGCGAAGCAGAGACGGTGATGGTTCCACCCACCTGCGTATATTTTACGGCATTGGAGAGCAGATTCTCGAATATCAAATCCATCATAGAAAGATCGGTAGAGAAGGTATGCTGTCCACAGGTTGCCAACCGAAGACTGATACGTTTCTCCTGGGCTGACATCTGGAACTTATCCACCTGCTGACGCAAGAGGACAGAAAGTTCCACTTTCTGCAAGCGAACTTGTGTCTTCGCTACGGCAATTTTCTGGAAATCAAGCAACTCGGTCACCATCTTCAGAAGCTTATCGCCATTACGCTGTGCCATCTCCAAGAACTTTCGGCTCTTATCGCCCAGTGTAGCATCCTTCGCCAAGTCGGCAAGAGGAGCCAGCACAAGACTCAAAGGGGTACGGATGTTATGGGCGGTATTCACAAAGAAGTTGATCTTTTCATCGTAGTACTTGCGATGCAAACGCTCCCTGTAGTAATCCCAGCCGAAATAGGCGAGAGAACCTAAGATACAGAGATAGACAATCCATGCCCACCAAGAGTTCCACCATGGTTGGGCGATATGAATGCGCAAGGTGGATTCTCCCAATATGCGTCCGTTACTCCTACCCATTGCCTTGATATGCAGGATGTAACTGCCAGGAGGCAAGTTGGCAAAACGAACCTGCTGGTAGGCAGAAGGCACACTCCACTGATGGTCGTACCCCTCCAGATAATACTGATACTGGATGTCATGCTGATACGGATAGTTGATGCTCTCGAAATGCACGATGAGGGTTTTCTCATCATGAGAGAAATTCATCTTGCCTTCCTGCAACATCCCGAAGAGTTCTGTATGCCAATCTTCCAGTTGGTCAGCCTCATCGAAAGTCTTTCCTTCCACCTCAACACCCGTAATATGAAGAGGAGCCTTGTAGTTCAATCCCCTAGCAAACTTGGATGTCAAGACCACTGCACCATCATTGCTTCCGAAAATCATTCGCCCGTCTTGGGTTTGGGCCACAGCCATACGCTTGTACTCCCTCTCCAATCCCTTGAAGAAGTTGAGATTGGTCACCTTTCCATGATCGATGAAAGCCAGTCCCTTGTCGGTACTCATCCACACCTTGCCAATTGGAGTCTTGACCAAGGCATAGACGGTGTTGGAAGGCAAAGACTGCGAGATAGTATAGTTCTTAACCTGATGCTTCTGCCAATCGTAGAGGTACAAGCCTCCTCCATCGGTGGCTATCCAGATATGCCGTGCATCCTGAAAAGCCATCGCATTGACAAAGAAATTATAATCGAAAACTGGAAATTCCAACGGATAGAAGAATCGACTGACACGAAGGCTTCGCTTGTCGATACGATAACATCCATGAGACGTTCCCACAGCAATACTCTTCTTGTCAGGAGACTCCACGATACTCTGAACTTCATTGATTGGCAAGTAGTTAACAGAGTTAGCCACATTTCCATTCTTTTCTAATGATGATGGGATATGTACCAAGTCTCCATCCAAACAACCTATCCACAAGCCTCCTTCGCTATCCTTGAATATGCTATACACATAGTCGGTATTTAACTTGCCATTCGACACAGAGTAAGCCCGACTGCTGCTTCCATCGGCATGAACCTGAAAGATGCCATCACCATAGGTTCCCGCCAAGACCTTGCCGTCGGCAGTCTGACAAAGGGTAAGCACCACCTTATTATATAGGGCATGATGCCACTGTTGGGTTTGCTCGTCATAGATACTCACCCCCTTGTCGGTAGCATACCATATCTTGCTATTGCGCCCCTGTGTATCCACGCTCTGCATGACGTCGTTCACACCATTATTGATAAGCGACTGGCTGTTGAGATACTCATGGCGCACAAACTCCAAGGTATGCTCCATCGGAATAGCCATATCCACACCTCCCGAATAGGAGCCAATCCAAAGGTCGCCAAGATGATCCTTGCAAAGGGCATAGACGCCATTGCCATGCAATATATTCTCCGGTCTGCCATCCGTATTCAAAAGTAGATTCGTCTTACAGGTCTTCTTGTCGTAGGCATAGACACCTGCTCCATCCACCGCCATCAAGATGGTGGCTGCATCGTAGGGGATAATGGAACGAACAGGGATGAGCGGAATATCTGCCAAGGATGAGAATTGCGCGAGAGAAGACAATGGCTTCCAGGTTCTGTCATCGAGCAAGACAATGCCACGATGGAAAGTTCCCAACCATATCTGATGAGCCCTCACGTCGTGATAAGACGAAAGCACGGAATAATCTCGCAAGAGCAATCGAGGCTGGGCTGCATTCGGTGAATAGGCGAAGACTCCCGAAGAAGAACCTATCAATAACAGTTTACCTATGAATCGGATATGATTGACATACGTGTTCTTCAGAATGTATTTTCCTTTGCTTGGCGAACTAGGGGCTGTTTTGTCTTTGCTACCAGCAATAGATTGAGGAGCCATCCAATACACGCCCCTATCCAATGCCATCCAAAAGCATCCCTTGTCATCGACCAACAAGTCATTGAGCACCACACTTCCTCCAAGCACATTCAGCAGATTGACCTGGAGTTGGAATGTGTCTTTCACCTTATTATATATATAGATCTTTCCTTTATTATCATAGGCATAGATATGCTGTTGGCTATTCTTAGTCAACTTGATGTTTCTGCCACAGGCATCACTAAACTGCATATCCGTAGCCAAGGTATAGTTCCGTACCTGTTGACCATTGTACCTGTCAACGCCTCGCTTGGTACTGATCCACATAGCGCCATCCTCAGCCTCAACTATCGAATACACACGGGCACTGGAGAGCCCATTGTCCGTATTGAGATTCGACAACATCAGCATATTGCGGGTCAAATGTTCCTGTGCATGGAGCTGCGAACACAACACCATGCACAAGAGCCACAGGAAAGCAACCTGCAATCTTAGGAAATATGATAAGCCTTTATTTTTCATTTTGATGATGATTCCATTTATTATTTCAATTATTTCTTTTATTCTTTATTCTTTGCAAAAGTAATGTTTTTAAAAGATAATTCGGCAGAAGAGACGAAATCTTGTGCTTATTTAACTATTCTGCGATGTTTTCATCAAGTTGCTAAATAAACGTAAAATTCACTGTGTTTATGCAGAATTGTGATGTATTATAATTACCTTTGTATTCAAATTCGCCATCTGAATATGTAGAGGTGGAACTCGCACTTGAAGATATGGAAAAACCTATCGGAGTGGCGGACTAATCAATACAAAAATAATAAAAATGAATTTCAACAAGACATTTCTTACCCTCGGTTTGGCTGCAACACTCTTGCAGATGCCAACCTCATCGTTTGCCCAGAATGCAGGCGGCAACCGTCAGAACCCACTACTGGTAAAGAGCAGCCTTCCTTTCGGTGCCCCTGATTTCAGCAAGATTCAGGAGAGCGACTATCTCCCTGCCTTCGAAGCAGGTATCAAGGAACAGCGTGCCAATATCCAGAAGATTATCAGCAACAAGAAGAAGCCAACCTTCCAGAACACCATCCTCGCTTACGAGAACAGCGGAATGTTGCTGGACCGTGTTTCCAATGTATTCTTCGGTCTTACCAGCGCACACAAGACTCCTGGAATCGCAGAGGCCCAGAAGAAGGTGATGCCTTTGCTCACCGACCTCGACAACGAGATTTCATTCAATCAGAAACTCTTCGAACGTATCAAATACGTTTACGACCATGAGTACAACAAGCTCAAGGGCGAGGACAAGCGACTCACCGAAGTCATCTACAAAGGCTTCGTCCGCTCAGGTGCCCTGCTTTCTCCAGAGAAAATGGAGCGTATGAAGCAGATTAACACCCGCATCTCAGACCTCCAGGAGCAGTTTGGCAATCTTCTTCCTGCAGCTACCAACAACGCCGTGGTTTGGGTGAACAGCAAGGAAGAACTTGCCGGACTCAGCGATGCCGACATCGCACAGTGCAAGAAAGACGCAGAAAGCCTGGGCAACAAGACTCCATACTGCATTGTCATCGTCAACACTACCCAGCAGGCTATCCTCACCAATCTCCAGAACCGTGAGCTCCGCCGCAAGGTTTATATGGCAAGCATCCACCGTGCCGACGGCACCGATCCTAAGTTCAACACCTTCCCTATCGTAACAGAGATTGCCAAGCTCCGTGCCGAGAAGGGACAGTTGATGGGCTACAGCACCTATGCTGATTATTCCCTGGAGAAAACGATGGCAAAGAATGCCAAGAACGTAAACAGCTTCCTGCAAAGCCTCATCAAGGAATACGCTCCTAAGGCTGATGCAGAGACCCGCGAAATAGAGGCTTACGCACAGAAGAGCGAGGGCAAGGACTTCAAGCTCCAGCCATACGACCGCTTCTACTATTCTGCGAAAATGAAGAAAGAGATGCTTAACATCTCTGACGATGAAATCAAACCTTACTTCAATGTTGATAGCGTTCAGATAAACGGTGTATTCTATGCTGCTCATCGCGTATATGGTCTGAACTTCAAGCAGCGCAAGGATACTCCTACCTATCACCCAGACATGAAGGTATTCGAGGTAAGCGACAAGAGCGGCAAGCCTATCGCTCTCTTCTACAGCGACTTCTTCCGCCGTCCTACCAAGCGTGGCGGTGCCTGGATGAGTGCCTTCGCCAAGCAGAGCGACAAGTGGGGACAGTTGCCTATTATCTATAATGTATGCAACAATGCCAAGGCTCCAGAGGGTCAGCCTACGCTGATTACCTGGGATGAGGTTTGCACCATGTTCCATGAGTTCGGTCACGCTCTCCACGGCATGTTGTCAAAGTGCGGTTACAATACCCTTTCAGGTACAGCTGTAGCCCGCGACTTCGTGGAAATGCCATCACAGTTTAACGAGTCTTTTGCCAGCATCCCTGAGATCTTCGACCACTACGCACGTCACACTGAGACCGGTGCAGCGATGCCAGCAGATTTGAAGGAGCGCATGCTGAAGAGCATCAGCTTCCAGCCAGCCTATTCGCTGGGCGAGAATCTTGCAGCTACCTGCCTTGATCTGGCTTGGCACGAGCTGACACCAGACGAGATACCATCTCCATATATAGCAGGTGCGTTCGAGAAGGAAGCCCTCAACAATGTAGGTCTGCTCAATTCTCAGATTCCTCCTCGCTACTCTACCACCTATTTCAATCACGTATGGGGTGGCGGTTATGCAGCCGGTTACTACAGCTATCTCTGGACAGAGGTGCTCGCCGTTAATGTAGCTGATTACTTTGCCAAGCATGGTGCCTTGGATCCAGCCATCGGTCAGGCATTCCGTGACAAGGTTCTGAGCCGTGGTAACACCAAGGATCAGATGGAAATGTTCACCGATTTCACGGGTATGAAGGAACCTGATGCCTCTGGTTTCCTGAAGGCAAGAGGATTGTAAGAGACGTATAAAAAGACGTATAAAGAAAAAAGCTCCACACGCCCGGTTGGGTATGTGGAGCTTTTTGTATTTACTGCTTCACCGCCTTAGGAGTCCAGTTCTTCAGGAATCGGAGGGTCTTCTGCTCATCGTAGCCTTTACCCTGCTCCAAGAAGCTGGAATCCTGGATATGGAGTACATTGCCATTCTCATCCAGAACCACGAAGACAGGGAAACCGAAACGGGCAGGATTATTCAGGCGCTTCAGCAATGACTCTGCTTTCTTGACAGCCTCAGCACCCGCAGCTTTGCGGGGATTGTAATTCACGTGGATATACTCGAAGTTATCATTCACCACCTTGTTTACCGCTGTATCCTTCTCTACGAAATCGGCAAACTTCAAGCACCATGGACACCAGTTGCCACCCAGCTGGCAAATCACGAACTTGCCGTCAGCCTTCGCCTTGACCAGCGCCTCATCAATCTGAGCAATCGGATCAATGCTCTCATTATACACTTTCTTCAATGCTCCCTGAGCATGCGCCATCATAACAACCATGGTCATCATGAAGGCAAGAGTTACGATTCTTCTCATGCGAAATTCTTATTATTGTTTCTAAATTATTCTTTCGTTTTATCTCTAAAAGGGCAACACCCTAGGAAAGGAATCAACCCATTTCGAACGGGGTCAACACATTCCGAAGCTTTTCGAAATCGGATTTCGAGATTCGTCTGCCCCGAAGACTTCTCACCTGCGGATAATCCTCAAAATAAGACTCCTGCGTGGTGTACCAGCGATGAGAACGGAGCTCGCGAACCAGAGACAGTTTCGATTCGATGCGGCGGGCAAAGCTGGGATTCACACGCGAAAGATAATGCTTGCCATCCTGCATTTCGATAGCAAGCATCAGATAGGTCTGCGGTCCCTTCGCCTTCTGCCCCTCCTCTACCCGCTCACTCACCTTCCAGCCCTTGGTGGAAGTCATCACCCGAATATCCCAACCGTATTTTCTGTTCAGATTATCCATCATCCCCCTGAACACGATGCCGTGAGGAGCCGTATCCTTCAAACCGGTAAAACCGATGATGTAGTGAATCATCTCGTGGAGCAGGACGCTCTTTGCCTGCCGGTCGCTCATATCGTAATACGTACTCATAGAAAGCTTGAAATCATAGAGTTTGGTGCGCCCCCATCGGGTGGCACGCTTGTAGGCAAGCTGTCCCAGACGGGTCTTGGCACGGGTCAGCCCCAACTCCGGAACGGGCAGTTTGCCGCCGAAGTAGTCGTGGTCGAAACGCCGAAACCACTCTTCCATCCATTCTACTGTTACAATCATGGCGGCAAAGGTACAGTATTTTGTTCATAAAACAAAAACAAATCACAAAAAACTGGTTCAAATTGGTTCATTTTGTTTCATTTTAATTAATTTCCCTCCTTTTTAGAAAATAATCCCTCTAAAATTTGCAACCTATCGTTTTTTTCCTTAAATTTGCAGCCAAAGATACGTTGCACTCGGCTATTTTGAAAAAAGATGTTATACGAGAGGCAAGAAAGTGTAAATGATTGGTACTTAGCAAAAAACAGATGTTATTGCAAATACAATTATTAGTAAAATGATAAAATGACTTATAATATTTAACAGAGGACTTATGGAACGATACGATTACGATTTTCATTGTACGAAGCTTTTCGAAGAAGGCGTACGCGCACATCGCTATGGCGATGTTTCGATCATTCATCAGAGTAATGATGCAGATTGCTTCATCCTAGACATTCCTGCCAAGGTGGAGGAGATGTTTAGAGAGAACTTCAAGTTGAGACAGGACGAGAACATTCTGCTGGCTCGAGATACTTCTATCTGGAACAACCGGACAGAGGGATTGGTTATCACCAACAGACGCATCGTCTATATCCCAAAATGCATTGGCAGCAACAAAAGAATATCTACGTGATTAACTATGCAGACTGCCAGCAGATTAACACAAATACAGACTCAGTACTCTTCTGGAAGAGCGATGAAAGCTATCTTGCCATTCCAAAGAGTTTCTTCTTCAAGACAAGATGGAAGACCTATGACTTCGACAGAAGCATAGAACAGCTTGCCATACTCCTAAAGAAGATGGGAGAGACTCATTTCCAGCATACGAACGCTGCCCATTTTGCATATATTACGAATAAATATGCAGAAGCTTAGGCTTCTGTATCTCTATATCAAACTTTTTTAGCCTCTGCAACAGGATTGTAACTTGCAGAGGCTTTTTTTTTGTATTTTTATAGCATTTTCTTGTCGAAAATGAGTAACTTTGCAGCCAAATTTAAACGATAAAATGAATAAGACTGCACAGCACATCATTGACATACAAAATGTGTCGAAAAGATTCGGCGAGAAAACAGCCCTCAACAATATCAATCTCTTTGTGAGAAAGGGTGAATTCATGACCATTCTCGGTCCTTCGGGATGCGGAAAAACTACTCTTCTGAGACTCTTGGCAGGATTCGAAACAGCCACAGAAGGCGTGATTACCATCAGCGGCAACGACATTACCAATCTGCCACCCTACAAACGAAACGTGAACACGGTGTTCCAGAAATATGCCCTGTTCCCTCACCTCAATGTATTTGACAACATCGCTTTCGGCTTGAAACTCAAGAACACGCCGAAGGACCAAATCATGCCTAAGGTGAAGCGTGCCCTGAAAATGGTGAACATGAGCGATTACGAATACCGCGACGTGAACTCGCTTTCGGGTGGACAGCAGCAGCGTATCGCCATCGCCCGTGCCATCGTCAACGAGCCGGAAGTGCTCCTGCTCGATGAACCGCTGGCTGCACTCGACCTCAAGATGAGAAAAGACATGCAGCTGGAGTTGAAGGAGATGCACGACCGTCTGGGAATCACCTTCGTATATGTTACCCACGACCAGGAAGAGGCTCTGACCCTGAGCGACACCATCGTGGTGATGAGCGAGGGAGAAATCCAGCAGATTGGAACACCTACCGATATCTACAACGAGCCAGCCAATTCGTTTGTGGCAGATTTCATCGGCGAGAGCAACATCCTCTGCGGAACGATGATCCACGACTGTCTGGTAAAGGTTGCCGGATCGGAGATTCCTTGTGTGGATAAGGGATTCGGATGCAACCAGGAGGTAGATGTAGTGATCAGACCGGAAGACATTGAAGTGAGCACAGACACAGAGCACGCCCAGTTTGTCGGCAAGATTACTTCATCCATCTTCAAGGGCGTACACTACGAGATGCTTGCCGAGAGCGACAAGGGTTGCGAATTTCTGATTCAGAACTACAAGCATTTCGAGGTGGGACAGACCATCGGCATGAGCGTGATTCCCGACAACATCCACATTATGAAGAAGGAGCGCACCACCAACACCTTCGAAGCAAAGGTGAATGGCGACGGCACCATCGAGTTCCTGGGCTGCGAATACCAGATAGAGATTCCGGAGGATAAGAAGAATCAGATTCATACCGATGAAGACGGCAAGGAAGTGATCAATGTCAACGTGGACTTCGGAAAGATCGAACTCTTCGACAACGAGAGCGAGGGAACCTTTACAGGCGACATCAGCTTCATCCTCTACAAGGGCGACCACTATCACCTGACCATCGACACCGACTGGGGCGATAAGCTCTATGTGGATACACAGGACGTATGGGATCTGGGCGACCACGTAGCAATCACCATTCCTCGAGAAAGTATTACCTATTAAATTATAAAATTGTAGATCAGAAATTGAAACTCATTAAGTTTATCTCTTCGCGACAGAGTTGGTCGATTCCATACGCCATCTTCGCGGCAATTTTCGTGGTGCTACCCTTGCTGCTCATCGTGTTCTTTGCGTTCACCGATGAGTACGGGCACATCACGCTCTATAATTTCCAGAAATTCCTGGCGCATCCCGAAGCCATCAATACCTTTGTGTATTCCATCGGAATCGCCTTTCTCAACACCCTGCTCTGTATCCTGCTGGGCTATCCGGCAGCGTATATCCTCACGCAGACCAAGATGAAATATGCCAACACCATCGTGATGCTCTTCATCCTGCCTATGTGGGTGAACATCCTGGTGAGAACACTCGCCACCGTGGCACTCTTCGATTTCGCCGACCTGCCGCTGGGCGAGGGAGCCCTGCTGTTTGGTATGGTATATAACTTCATCCCCTTCATGATTTATCCTATCTACAACACTCTCCAGAAGATGGACCGCAGTTATATCGAGGCAGCCGAAGACCTAGGCGCATCGCCTTGGCAACAGTTCTACAAGGTGATACTGCCCCTATCGATGCCGGGCGTGGCAAGCGGAATCCTGATGGTATTCATGCCAACCATCTCTACCTTCGCCATCTCAGAGCTGCTCACGATGAACAACATCAAGCTCTTCGGTACCACCATCCAGGAGAACATCAACAATTCGATGTGGAACTATGGTGCAGCCCTCTCGCTCATCATGCTCTTCCTCATCGGTGCCTCTACCCTCATAGCAGGCGATGGCAGCAAACAGGAAGGAGGTATCAGATGATGAATTCACTGTTTACCAAGGATATGATGAAGAAGATTTTCTGTCAGGGTTATCTGTGGCTGCTCCTGCTGCTGCTCTACTCCCCAATCCTCATCATCGTGATTTTCTCGTTTACCGAGGCCAGGGTCATGGGCAACTGGACGGGCTTCTCGCTGCAGCTCTACAAGAATCTCTTCGTAGAAGGTACCCACCACTCGCTCACGGCGGCACTCATCAATACGATCACCATCGCACTGATCACCGCCACCGTATCTACGATTTTCGGAACCCTCACCGCCATCGGAATCTACAATCTGAGAAACCGGTATGCGAGAAACGCCATCCAGTTCGTCAACAATATCCCGATACTCAACGGCGACATCATCATCGGTATCTCGCTCTTCCTGCTCTTCATCACGCTGGGCATTCCGCAGGGCTATACCACAGTGGTACTCTCTCACATCACCTTCTGTCTGCCCTACGTCATCCTGAGTGTGATGCCTAGACTGAAGCAGATGAACCCGAACCTCTATGAGGCAGCACTCGACCTGGGTGCTTCTCCGATGCAGGCATTGCGCAAGGTGATTATTCCGGAGATTCTGCCCGGTATGATTTCGGGCTTCATGCTCGCCATCACGATGAGTATCGACGATTTCGCCGTCACCATCTTCACCATCGGAAACGAGGGATTGGAGACGCTCTCCACCTTCATCTATGCCGATGCCAGAAAGGGAGGCCTGACACCGGAACTTCGTCCGCTGAGTACGATCATCTTCGTATTGGTGCTCGTGATGCTGATTATCATCAATCGTCGTTCGGATAAAAATAAGAAAAAATAAGAATGAAGAACAAGATATTTTTAGGAGGAGTTAAGGGAGTCAGAGGAGTTAAGACAATTGCTTTTCTCTTCCTGACCCTGCTGATGATTCTGCCGCTCTCATCCTGTTACAACAAGGAGAACAGAGAGGAGATATTGAAGGTTTACAACTGGGGAGACTACATCGATGAGGATATCCTTGCCGAATTCCCGAAATGGTATGAGGAGCAGACGGGCAAGAAGATCCGCGTCATCTACCAGACCTTCGACATCAATGAAGTGATGCTCACCAAGATTGAGCGTGGCCACGAAGATTACGATGTGGTGTGCCCATCAGAATACATCATCGAGCGAATGCTTCGCAAAGACCTTCTGCTGCCTATCGACACCGCTTTCGGCAAGACGCCGAATTATCTCAAGAACGTGTCTCCTTACATCGTGAAGCAGATTGATGCCACCTCGAATCATGGCAGAATCGCCCACAATTATGCCGTGCCATACATGTGGGGAACCTGCGGTATCTTATATAATAAGGTACACGTACCTATAAAGGATGCACAAACCTGGGGCACACTGTGGAGTCCCAGATATCGTGGCAAGCTCCTGATGAAGGATTCCTACCGCGATTCTTACGGCACCGCCCTGATATGGGAGCATCGCAAGGAACTGGCTGCCGGCAAGGTGACCGTTCCGGAACTGATGAACGATTATTCGCCAAAAGCCGTTGCCATCGTAGAGAAACAGCTGAAAGCGCTGAAACCGAACATCGAGGGATGGGAGGCTGATTTCGGCAAGGAGACGATGACCAAAGGCAAGGCTTATCTGAATATGACCTGGAGCGGTGATGCGGTTTGGGCGATAGAAGAAGCCGGGAAAGTAGGCGTGGATCTGGGATATGAAGTACCGAAGGAGGGAAGCAACGTATGGTTTGACGGATGGGTGATTCCGAAGTATTCCCGCAATCCGAAGGCAGCTTCCTACTTCATCAACTATCTCTGCCAAGAAGATGTGGCTCTCGCCAATATGGAAACCACGGGCTATGTGAGCAGTATAGCGGGCAAGAAGGTCTTCGAAGCGATGAGCGACAAGGAGGCTTATCCTGAGACGGTGAATCTGGCTTATTTCTTCGGAGAGGAAGGCAGAAAGGCGCATCTCAACCCGATTATGTATCCTGACAGTACAGTGGTGGCAAGATGTGCGATGATTCATGATGCCGGCGATCATACTCCGGAAGTTCTGGATATGTGGTCGAAAGTGAAGGGTGATAACCTGGGTGGCGGCATCGTGATTTTCCTTCTGGCAGTAGTTTTGGGCTTAACCATCTTTGTTTCTATCAAGAAATTCGAGCACTACAAGCACAGAAGATTGTCGAGAAAGCATCGCAGACACCACGTTATAAAAGTTAAAGGGTAAAAAGAGCCTTACCCCTCTCGCCTCCGTCCACAGCGATTCCATCGCTGGTCCAACAGGCAAAAGCCTTCTATTTTAGGGAAAAATGAAGTTTTTTGAGAAAAAAGTGAAAAAAGTTGCAGAAAAATTTGGTGGAATGAAAAAAAAGCACTACCTTTGCACTCGCTTTTAAGAACAAAGCTTTTACCAAATAAAGATTGTTCACAAATCAAAAGCTTTTGGGTAGTTACCAGAGTGGCCAAATGGGGCAGACTGTAAATCTGCTGGCTATGCCTTCGGTGGTTCGAATCCATCACTACCCACTTTTCCCAAAAATAACTCAAAGATATAAAGATCCGGTTTTCATTATGAGAATCGGATTTTTTGTTTTTATACTATCCACAGATTTTTAGTAGAAAAGAAACAGAATAATATATAAACGGAAAAGCGATGGATTTCTGCAATCCATCGCTTTTTTCATATTTCTCAACCAAAAGATTAGTCCTTCAAACTCTCCTGATACCAGTCGAAGAGCTTCTTCACACCATCCTCAATCTCAACCTTATGAGTCCAGCCGAGGCTATGGAGCTTATCCACAGAGATGAGCTTTCTTGGGGTTCCATCAGGCTTGCTGGCATCAAACTCAACCTCACCTTCGAAACCTACGGCCTTTACTACAAGCTCTGAAAGCTCACGGATGGTAAGTTCCTTACCAGTTCCCACATTGATATGGCAGTTGCGAATCTCACCCAGAGATGGGATGGCACCGCCACGACCCTCTGAATTGTTTCTATCCACGGCACCATCTACCTTGGCACCATAGAATACAGAACTGTACTTCTCGATACCGATGATATCCTTGAAATCTACATTCAGGAGCACATGCACGCTGGCATCAGCCATATCCTCGCTCCAGAGGAACTCACGGAGCGGTGTTCCGGTTCCCCAGAGCACAACCTTATTATCATAGATACCATAGAACTCCAATGCCTTCAGAATGCGCTCATGAGAGTTGCTTCCATCCACATTGCCCTCGCCGATGATGGCACGGAGCTTATCAGTAGGATTGATCGGACGCTTGTTCATATCCACCTCGATACTATGCCAGTCGCCGTCGTGGATGAGCTTGGCAAGATAAATCTTACGCATCATCGCAGGCATCACGTGGCTGTTCTCCAAGTGGAAGTTATCGTTCGGACCATAGAGGTTGGTTGGCATCACAGCGATATAGTTGGTACCATACTGAAGATTGTAGCTCTCGCACATCTTCAGTCCGGCAATCTTGGCGATGGCATATTCCTCGTTGGTATATTCCAGCGGAGAAGTGAGGAGCACATCCTCCTTCATTGGCTGCGGAGCATCCTTCGGATAGATGCAGGTAGAGCCCAGGAAGAGGAGCTTCTTCACACCATGAGAATAGGCATTGCTGATGACGTTGCACTGCATCTTCATATTCTGCATGATGAAGTCGGCACGATAGAGCGAATTCGCCATGATACCGCCCACGAAGGCTGCAGCCAAGACCACAGCATCCGGCTTCTCCTCATCAAAGAACTTCTCTACTGCATACTGGTCGGTCAAGTCGAGTTCTTTGTGAGAACGACCCACCAGATTGTGATAGCCTCTCTTCTCGAGGTTATTCCAGATAGCAGAACCCACGAGTCCATGGTGTCCTGCTATATAAATCTTAGAATCTTTTGATAACATTGATTATTATTGTAAACTATCAACCGTTAACTATCAACTGTTAACTATTACTTAACAATACCCTTCTCCAAGTATTCCACGAGGTTGCAGCGAACCTTCTCACCGGCAGCCTCGGCAGCCACCTTGGCCATATCGCTCTCTACCATGATCTTGACGAGATCTTCGAAAGAGGTGGTGTTTGGATTCCAGCCGAGTTTAGCCTTTGCCTTTGTTGGGTCACCCCAGAGGTTAACCACGTCAGTAGGACGATAGAAATCTGGAGAAACCTCAACGAGAGTCTTGCCGATAAGCTCCTCAGGACCCTCAACGCAGATACCCTTCTCGTTCTCATTCTTGCCTTCCCACTTCAGTTCGATGCCTACGTGGTGGAAAGCCAACTGGGCGAACTCACGAACTGAGTGCTGCTTACCTGTTGCAATCACGAAATCCTCTGGCTTCTCTGCCTGGAGAATCAACCACATACACTCTACGTAATCCTTGGCATAACCCCAGTCACGGAGAGAATCCAGGTTACCGAGATAGAGCTTGCTCTGCTTGCCCTGCTTGATACGGGCTGCAGCCAATGTAATCTTGCGGGTTACGAAAGTCTCACCACGGCGCTCACTCTCGTGATTGAAAAGAATACCCGAACAGCAGAACATATTGTACGCCTCACGATACTCCTTGACAATCCAGAAGCCATACTGCTTGGCTACTGCGTATGGAGAATAAGGATGGAATGGAGTGTTCTCGTTCTGAGGAACCTCCTCTACCTTACCATAAAGCTCAGATGTGGAAGCTTGATACATACGGCAGGTCTCGGTCAAACCGCACTGGCGGATAGCCTCCAGGATACGGAGCACACCTGTTGCATCTACGTCGGCAGTAAACTCAGGAGAGTCGAAGCTCACCTGTACGTGGCTCTGAGCTGCGAGGTTATAAACTTCGGTTGGCTTCACCTTGTTCATCACCTGGATGATGCTCATAGAGTCACCAAGGTCGGCATAATGAAGGTGAAAGTTTGGGGTACCCTCCAAATGTGCGATGCGCTCGCGATAATCGGTAGATGAGCGACGGATTGTTCCGTGAACATCATACCCCTTACTCAACAACAATTCGGCTAAGTAAGAGCCATCCTGACCTGTGATACCTGTAATTAAAGCTACTTTTCTATTTTCCATTTACTTCTTTATATGATAAATTAATAAATTCGTTGCAAAAGTACGACTTTTTTCTCAGACTATCAAACTTTCTGTCATTTATTTACTTTTTTCTCTAACATTGAACCGTCTGCGTCTCCGGCCAGTTCACCAGATACAGCATTTCCGTAGCTCGCGTAAAGGCGGTATAGAGCCAGTGGATATAGTCGGGATTGAGCATATCATCCGTCATATACCCCTGATCCACATACACATGCGCCCACTGTCCGCCCTGCGCCTTGTGGCAGGTTACGGCGTATGCGAATTTCACCTGCAGGGCATTGAAGAACTGATCCTGTCGGATTGCCTTCATCCTATCTGCCTTGAGCGGAATATCCTGATAATCCTCTTCTATCTGATGGAAGAGCTGCTCCTGCTGTTCATGGGTCAGGGCAGGTGCCTCGCTCGTCAATGTATCCAGCAGCACCGTAGCTTCCAGCTCATAGTTGCCGTAATCGGGAAACTGGAGCAGCAGCGTGGCAAAGCGGAAGCCATAGAGGTCAATGCGGCGGCGCACCTTCAGCACTTTCGCCCGATCGCCATTCGCCAGAAAAGCAGGAATCTCGTTGCTTTGAAGTTTATTATTACTCTTCCTCTCTTCTTCCATCCAGTAATAATTGTTCTTCACAATCATCAGGATATCGCCCTGCGAAAGCTCTTCCTCCCTATCCAGCACCATATTGCGGATGCCCTGGTTGAAGATGTTTGCACGCTTGTTGCTGCGAGTCACCACGATGGTATCGTCCAGACCCACATGGTAATAGCTGTCGGCTAGAGCCTCTATCAGTTCGGCTCCAGGCATCGGCTTGATATCCGAATAGCCAGCGAAACGAATCTTCGGAAGTTGGGTAATGTCATCATGCGTAATCATCTGTCTGATCATCGTGGCATTATAGAGAATACCCGATTCCTCGCTCTGTCGGAGCACCTCGTTCAGATCACATTCATACACCTTCAGTCCATATCCCTCCAGCATCGCTGCATGCAGGGCTGGCGATTCCTCCTCGCCTACAGGAGGCAACTGCGCCTTGTCACCTATCAGCAGCAAGCGGTCGTTACGTCCCTGATACACGAAATGCACCAGGTCATCCAACAGGCATCCGCTTCCGAAGCTCATCCCTCCCAATCCCATATTGGCTATCATCGACGCCTCATCTACCATGAAAAGCGTATCGGTATAGAGATTATCATTCAGATTAAACAGTCCCTCTACCCCCGAAAACGATTTTTCACGATAGATACGGCGATGGATGGTATAGGCAGGCGAACCGCTGTTCAGCGAGAACACCTTCGCAGCCCTACCCGTAGGTGCCAGGAGCATCACCTTCTGACGAATCTCCTTCAGGGTCCTGACGATGGCACCCGAGAGCGTTGTCTTACCCGTACCCGCACTACCTCGCAGAATCATTACGGCATGCGGATCTCTATCGGTAAGAAACTCAGCAAACACCTCCAGGGCATGTGCCTGTTCCTGGGTTGGCGGAAAGCCAAATTGCTGCAATATCTTATATTTTAGCTCGTCTATTATCATCAATTTGTTATTTATCCTTTAATAATTAATAATTTCAACACCAAATATTTTGTGTTGTCTCCGTTTTGCATTATCTTTGCAGAAGATAAGCTGCAGAAGATAAGCTGCAGAAGCAGATGCAAAAGTACTAATACTTTTTGAAATGAGAATGAAATTAAGAAAAATAAACAATAATGCCATCCTGGGCGCCTGCGTCATCATCATGATGCTGCTTTGCGCTCTCAGTATCAGCCAGCCTCTCATCTTCGAGAAACAGATGGCGAACCGCGAAGCCGAGGTGAAGGAGAAACTGATGCTCATCCGTTCTGCCGAAGAAAGATACAGGGCGAAGCACGGAGTCTATACCGGCGATTTCGCTGTCCTCATCAAGGCAAAGTATCTCAAGGCTGAGGATACCCTCATCCCTTATTCCGATGGCAGGAAATTCTCGCTCGCCGCCACTACCATCATCCATAAAAGCGGAAAGCAGATTCCGCTGATGGAATGCGGAGCCACCTACGAAGACTATCTCGATGGTCTCAACGAGGAGGCGATCCAACAGGTAACAGAAAAAGCTTCCGATGCCGGCAACTTTCCTGGATTAAAGATCGGAGACATCACCAAAGACAACGACAATGCAAGTAATTGGTAAGAAAAGAACACAGCAAGCACGACTCACCATCCGTGTGAGCAAGAATACACTCAGCTTCTCGGTTGTAGATCGCGAAGCCGAGCACCAGTTGATATACGAACCTTACACCGTGAAAAGCGGTGTATCGATAGCAGCCAACCTCAGACAGGCTTTCGGCGAAAGCGAACTCCTGCAGCGCGGCTATCAGAAGGTGCGTGTCTATATCGATACGCCTATCCTGCTGGTACCTATCGAGGAATTCCACGAGGAAGACCTCACCGTGCTCTATCAGCATGCCTTCACGGGCAGCCACAGCGATGCCATCCTTTACAGGGTGCAGCCGAATCTGAATGTGGTAGCCGTTTTCCCAATCAACAAGGATCTGAAGATGGTGATAGAAGACAACTTCCAGGATGTGCGCTTCACTCCTATCATGCAGCCGATGTGGAACTATCTGCACAAGCGCAGCTTCACGGGTATCTACCACAAGCTCTATGCGTATTTCCACGACAAGAAGGTGGACATCTTCTGTTTCGAGAAAAACAGATTCAAGTTCTACAATTCCTTCCAGGCTGATCATGCCAAGGATGCACTCTACTTCATCCTCTTCGTATGGAAGCAGCTGGGATTGCAGCAGATGCAGGATGAGCTGCATGTTGCGGGCGATATTCCGGATAAGGATTGGTTCCTCTACAATGCCAAGCTCTATGTCAAGAAGACCTTTCTCCTGAATCCAAGCGCCGAATTCAATCGTGCGCCCATCACGGAAATCAAGGGAATGCCGTTCGATCTGCTGACGCTCTATCTGAGTAAGTAAAGTGCGTTGCCCAAAAGGCGCTAGCCCCACTCAACATTCAACATTTAACATTAAAACAAATGAGAATCATAACAGGACAATATAAGGGTCGCCATTTCGACATACCACGTTCGTTCAAGGCGCGACCAACCACAGATTTCGCAAAGGAGAACATCTTTAATGTTTTGCAGAATTACATCGATTTCGAGGATGCCACAGCCCTCGACCTCTTTGCCGGCACAGGCAGCATCTCGCTGGAACTGGTATCCCGTGGATGCAGCCGAGTGATCAGTGTAGAGGCCGACCGCGACCATGCCAACTTCATCCGCGAGTGTTTCAAGAAACTGGGCGAAGACAAGGATCTTCTGATTCGTGGCGATGTATTCCGCTTCTTGAGAACCTGCAAGCAGAAGTTCGATTTCATCTTTGCCGATCCGCCATACGCGCTGGAGAAGCTGCCCGAGATTCCAGACCTTGTACTGAATGGCGATCTTCTCAACGAAGAGGGCATCTTCGTTTTCGAGCATGGCAAGAACTACGATTTCTCCGACCATCCCCGATTCCTGGAGCATAGAAGTTACGGAAGCGTAAACTTCTCGATATTCAGATAAAAAAGAAAAATCCTCGTTTGCATCTTCTGAGATACAAACGAGGATTTTTGATTAAAGCAACACTTTACAGCAGCGGCGAAAGCAATCTTACGATACTCTCGAACAATCTTTTCAGGAACGGGCGCCTTACTAAATACGCCACATCATCCACCAGAATACTGCTGGATTCATCCTTCAGATAAATCCGCTTGATTCTCTGCGCCATTTCCTCATCATAGAAGAAGGCATTCGCCTCGAAATTATTCTCGAAACTACGGAAATCCACATTCGTGCTGCCCACGGTACAGAGATTGTCATCGCTCACCAGCAACTTGCTGTGATTGAATCCGCCCGTGTAGAGATAAACCTTCACGCCAGCCTCTATCGCCTCCATCAGATAAGAGCGGGAAGCCCACTCCACCATCCTGGCATCTGAATGCCTAGGCATCAGCAGGCGGATATCCACTCCCGCCAGCGCCGCCGTGCGCATCGCAAAGAGCACAGGCTCGGTAGGCAAGAAATAAGGCGTCTCCATATACACATACTTCTGCGCCTGAAGCAGAATGCGAACATATCCCTGCATGATATCAGGCCATGGAGCAATCGGACTGCTCGTCACTACCTGCACCAGACAGTTGTTCCTGATCTTCGAATCTACCGGCGGATAATATTTTCGGTTGGATACCAAGGTGCGATCCACAAAATACCAGTCTATCAGGAAAGCACGCTGCAGGGCATAAACGCCTCCGCCCTCTATCCTCAGATGCGTATCACGCCACTTCTGTTTCCCGGTGCCCTTCACATAGCGCTTGGCGATGTTCATGCCACCGATGAATCCTACCCTGCCGTCTATCACGCATATCTTGCGGTGATTGCGGTAGTTCACCTTACTGGTAAACGCCGGAAACCTTACCGGCATGAACGAATGCACATCGATGCCCGCTTCTCTCATTCGCTCAAAGAAGGCATCCTTCACCTTCCAGCAGCCCACATCATCGTATATCAGTCTGATTTCCACTCCCTGCTCCGCCTTGTCTATCAAGGCATCAGCCACCAGATAGCCCAAGGCGTCATCCTCGAAGATGTAGGTATCCAGATGGATGTGATGCTTCGCCTTACCTATCTCATATAATAAGGAGAAGATGAATTCATAACCGTCGGTAAAGATATCCACCTGGTTGTCCTTAAACGGGAATGCCCAGTTCTGATTGGTAAAGAGATTCATCAGCGGCTTGTTGTTGGCAGGGATATGCAGATTCTCCTGCTCGGCAAACTCCAGCATCGAGCGCTTGGTCAACTGGTCCATGCTTCTGTCGCTGATCAGCCGTTCCTTTCTCGTATTCTGTCCGAAAAAGATATAGAAGATGATTCCCACGAAAGGCATGAAGGCGAGCACAAGAATCCACGCCATCGTCTTGGCGGGCTGTCGGTTGTCCATCAAGACGGTGATGATAGCGGGAATCATGATCGCCATATAAAGCAAGAGATAAAT
This sequence comes from uncultured Prevotella sp., assembly GCA_900544825.1. Classification (GTDB taxonomy): domain Bacteria; phylum Bacteroidota; class Bacteroidia; order Bacteroidales; family Bacteroidaceae; genus Prevotella. The sequence goes on from UQWP01000037.1 coordinate 31,244, forward strand.
CCAATGAATATATATCATACCTTTCGCATTTTTAAATTTTCTTTTTCCTGTTTCCAGAATATCCTAGTTGAATACCGAGTTGGTCTGGTTGGCAAGCAGCGAGTTCATCTTCTTCAGTTTCATAAACTCCTCCACCAGCTCCCTGTTCGTAGGGTTCCTGGCAAACTCCTGCTGCACCTCTATCAGTCGCTGTGCGATATAATGCGTGCGGAAGCTCAGCAGATCCTTAAAGACAAACTGGCGCAGCTTCTCTGCATTCAGCTTCAGCTGCAGACTCGCCGTAGAAACCTCCTGGTCTCCCGTCGGCAGACTGGCAATCCTGCTCACCTCCGGGTTCGGATGGTTGGCAAAATAGGTTTCCGCCACGAAGTTCTCATCCTCCAGATGCTCCAGCGTCTCCTGCAAGATTTTATTATACAACTCGTTATGGAATCTGAACTCATCGCCCGACATATCCAGATAGATATATTGTGCTATCGGCAGTTCTACATCGTTGCCATCCACATCCTTCACCACGATATGCTTTTCGCCGTGGTGGATAATCAGCTTCACCAGCAGGTCTTCCACCTCCAGCAGCTTGTCCAGCGGCGTCACGCCCCTCATGGCAGCCTGCATTCCCTGCTGTGGGGCTGTTGCCTTCGGGTCTCTCAGTCCAGCCGCACGCCGTTCAGCCTTCACCTGTTCGCTCATGCCGTTTCTCACGAAGTTGTTCAGCGCATTCACGATAATCGCCTCGTTCACGCCCAGTCGGTGGGCGCAGTCGGTGATGTAAGAGGCTCGGGTAATCTGGTTCTTGATTTTCGAGATGCTCTCCACGATGCTGTTGATAGCCTGACTTCTCTTCACCGGATCGGTCACGCCATTCAGCGAGAGGTCGGTCTTAAACTGTATGAAGTCCTTCTGGTTTTCCTCTATGTATTTTCTGAAGTCGGCAGCTGTATGGCTTCGGGCAAAGCTGTCAGGGTCGTTTCCATCGGGCAGGAAGAGCACCTTCACGTTCATCTCCTCCTCCAGCAGCATGTCAGTACCTCGCAGCGCCGCATGCACACCGGCAGCATCGCCGTCGTAGAGCAATACGATGTTGCTGGTGAATCGGTGGAGCAGTCTAATCTGATGGATGCTCAGCGCCGTACCCGAGTTGGCCACCACGTTTTCGATGCCGCACTGGTGCATGGAGATGACATCCGTATATCCCTCCACCATATACACGCAGTCTTCCTTGGCGATGGCCTTCTTCGCCTGATACAGTCCGTAGAGTTCGCGCTCCTTGTGGTAGATGATACTGTCGGGCGAGTTCACGTATTTCTGGCTCACACCCTTGGTACGGGTATCCAGCACGCGTCCGCCGAAAGCCACCACCTTTCCGCTCACACTCAGCCACGGGAAGATGGCGCGCCCCGAGAATCGGTCCAGATACTTGTCCTGTCCGCTCTTGTTGCCCGCTTCCTCCTTATCTACCTTGAAGCAGAGACCGGTATCCACCAGGAATTTCGGCTGATATCCTTTCTTCATCGCCTCGTCGAAGAGCGCAGTGCGCTGGTTCAGGGCGAATCCCAGCTGGAATTTCCGGATGATGTCGTCTCTGAATCCTCGGCTTCTGAAATACTGCATGCCGATGGCTCTTCCGTCCACATCATTCTGCAGGATGTCCTGGAAGTATTTCGCCGCCCATTCATTCACGATGAACATCGATTCGCGCTCGCTTTCCCGCTGCTTCTCCTCGTTGGTCATCTCGCGTTCCTGAATCTCGATATGGTATTTGTTAGCCAGCCATCTCAGCGCATCAGGATAGGTCATCTGCTCCAGCTCCATCAGGAAGTTGATGGCATTGCCGCCCTTTCCGCAGGTAAAGCAGTGGCAGATACCACGCGTAGGAGAAACGGAGAAGGATGGATGGGAATCGTTGTGGAAAGGACACAGACCGATGTAGTTGATGCCGCGCTTTTTGAGCGTGACGAATTCCGACACCACCTCTTCTATCTTGGTAGAGTCCATGATACGTGCTATCGTCGGTTTGTCTATCATTATTCTAATCCTCTTATTTTTATTTGCAAAGAAAATGCAAACGAGCGCAAAGAAAGCTTGCTTTCAATTTGCCGAGTGCAGCTTTTCTTATGCAAAGGTACGATAAATCTTTGAAAGTGCAAAGAGAAAGGGGCAGAAAAGCATAAATGAAACATATAAAAAAGAAAAGGTTACATCCGGCAAAGGATATTCCAAAACCTTTTCCTACCTTTGCACCCACAACAGCAATGATTATTTATGAGACTAAACAAGATCAAGAAATCAGTTATGTTAAGCGCTGCCCTGCTCTCTTCTTTCAGTGTGCAGGCAGCCCAGCAATTCGTCCATTTCCATCAGGGCGATGTACTTCTCAACCCAGGCAACCGGGTAGAAATCTATATGGATGCCAACGACTGCAAGGGCGTTAGCTATGCTGTCCAGGCACTCATCAAGGACTTCCGTCAGGTAAGCGGATGTCAGGCTACCCTCACCTCTCAGTCTGGCAAGACTCCTGGCAAGATCTCCCAGCCAGGCATCCTGGTAGGAACCCTGGGCCATTCAGCCGCCATCGACCAGCTGGTGCGCCAGAAACGTATCGATGCCCGACAACTCAAGGGCAAGCGCGAGAAATTCATCATCACCGTGGTAGATGGTCAGCTCGTCATCGCAGGAAGCGACCGCCGAGGCACCATCTATGGCATCTACGAACTCTCCCAGCAGATGGGCGTATCGCCTTGGTATGACTGGGCAGACGTTCCCGTGGAGCATCACGACTCCATCTTCGTGAACAAAGGAATCTATACCGATGGCGAACCAGCCGTGCGCTACCGTGGCATCTTCCTCAACGACGAGGCGCCTTGCCTCACCTCCTGGGTGAAGAATACCTACGGCACCGAGTATGGCGACCACCGTTTCTACCAGCGCGTCTTCGAACTGATACTGCGACTGAGAGGTAACATGATGTGGCCAGCCATGTGGGGCTGGGCTTTCTATGCCGATGACCCGGAGAACGAGAAGACGGCAGATGAAATGGGCGTGGTGATGAGCACCTCCCATCATGAGCCGATGGCTCGCAACCACCAGGAATACGCCCGCAACCGAAAGGGATGGGGACCTTGGAACTATCAGAAGAACAAGGCAAACCTGCAGAAGTTCTTCCGTGAAGGCATCGAACGCATGAAGGGTACCGAACAGATCGTGACCATCGGAATGCGTGGCGACGGCGATGAGGCAATGAGCGAAGAGGCTGATACAAAGCTGATGACCAACATCATCAACGACCAGCGCAAGATCATCACCGACGTAACCGGAAAGAAGGCAAGCGAGACTCCGCAGGTATGGGCACTATATAAAGAGGTGATGGATTACTATGACAAGGGTATGAAGGTGCCCGATGACGTAACCCTGCTGCTCTGCGATGACAACTGGGGCAACGTGCGCCGTGTGCCGAATGCCCAGGAACGAAAGCACAAGGGCGGATGGGGACTCTACTATCACGTAGATTACGTAGGTGCTCCAAGAAACTCCAAGTTGCTCAACGTAACTCCAGTGCAGAACCCTTGGGAACAGCTGACACTTGCTTACGAGAATGGCATCGACCGCCTCTGGATTCTCAACGTGGGCGATCTCAAGCCGATGGAATATCCTATCAGCCAGTTTATGGATATGGCTTGGAATCCACGCAAATATGATGTAAACAGTATCACCCGCCACACCCGCGACTGGTGCGCCCAGCAGTTTGGCGAATCGCAGGCTGATGAGGCGGCACGCATTTTGAACCTCATCTGCAAGTACAATGGCCGCTGCACTCCGGAGATGCTCGACAAGAATACCTACAGTCTGGAGAACGGCGAATGGCAGGAGGTGGTGAATCAGTATCTCCAGCTCGAAGCTGATGCTTTGCGCCAGTACAACAGTCTGCCTGCCGCCTATCATGATGCCTACCGTCAGATCATCCTCTTCCCTATCGAGCTGATGAGCAATCTGCATCAGATGTACTTCGCCCAGGCACAGAACCATGCACTCTACAAGCAGGGCAATCCGAAGGCGAACGTATGGGCGGATGAATGCGAGCGCCTCTTCAAGCGCGACTCTCTGATCTGCGACTTCTACAACCACAAGATGTCGGGCGGCAAGTGGAACGGAATGATGACCCAGAAGCATATCGGCTACAAGATCTGGAATGATGATTTCGAGAAGGATACCTGTCCGGAACTCTTCCGTGTATCAGCTTCCGAGGCTCCTGTTATCGCCGAAAACAACGGCGTGGTGGAAATCGAAGCACCCTTCTTCGCATCCAAGACCGATGCAGTTCCAGAAGGCAAGGAGAAGGAGGGAGCCAAGTGGGTTCAGATTCCGTTCATGGGCAAGAGCCTTGCCGGAATGACGCTCATGCCATACACCAAGGGCGTGAAGGGCGCCAGCATCACCTATCAGTTTAAGATGAATGCCCTGGCACGAAATGCCGCTTCATCCAACAACGCAGAAAGCAAGAAGGTGCGCATCCACGTCATCATCAAGTCAACCCTGGATTATCAGAACAAGGGCGGCATGACTTATGGCGTAAGCGTAGATGGAGCCGAACCTGTCATCGTCAACTTCAATCACAATCTGAACGAGAAGCCGGAGAATATCTACAGCATCTACTACCCTACGGTAGCCACCCGCATCATCGACAAGGTGATAGAAGTAGAGCTCCCTGCCACCGGCGACGGCATCCATACGCTCACCCTGACGCCTAACGACCCAGCCATCATCTTCGAGAAGATCGTGATAGACGGAAGAGGAGGGAAAGGGAGAATCAAGGTAATATAAAGGTATAATATAATAACAATACTGCGTTAAATTAATATTTAATCGTCTGTAAATCAATAACTTATATTAAG
>UQWP01000038.1 GCA_900544825.1 uncultured Prevotella sp.
TGGTTAAACCAGCGTATTACCTCAAGTCGCTTTATGGGGTAAGGGGATTTTGTGTTTACGACGTTTCTGTTATGCCCAAGGAATATGTACAATAAAAGAATTTTGGTCGTTTTACAAGTAAATTCTCACGAAACCCTATAGGTTGCGGATTTGAGGATGTAATGAATAACTATTTATTTTTAATTGTCCTTACTTGCAATCTCGTTTTTCCTTTTATTTAATCTTGGTTGGTAAGCTATTTTATTTTTTTGCAAAGGTATAGAAAATATATTAAATGAAATAGAAAAAATGTGAATTAAAATAGACTTTAACACAATTTAGCTAAAAAATAAGCTGTGACTGATAACAAACGGCCACAGCTTACTCGATTTAACCTAAAAGTTTGCCTATACTGCGTAATTTTGTGCGATATCCATAAATGGCAATCACCACGAAACAGATGAATGGAAGAATGAACGAAGCATTGGTAGATGGCATTCCGAATACGGTATGCATATCGATGATGGATGCCTGCAAAGGTGGCAGAACACTACCGCCCAGGATTGCCATGATCAGACCGGCAGCACCAAACTTGGCATCATCGCCAAGACCCCTCAGGGCTATACCATAGATGGTAGGGAACATCAATGACATGCAGGCACTTACTGCCACCAGGCAGTAGAGACCCCAGATGTTGTGAAGGGCAATGACACCGGCTGTGAAGCAACCACCTGCTATCGCCAAGATCATCAGCAGCTGTCCTGCATTGAAGAAGCGGAGGATGAAGGTGCAGATGAAGCGGGAACAGCAGAACAGTACCATCGCAATGATGTTGAACTTCTGCGAGGTAACCTCGGCATCAATCTCTGCCATGCCGTCCTGCATCAGAATGTGGGTACCATACTGGATGATGAAGGTCCAGCACATAATCTGCGCACCCACATAGAAGAACTGGGTGAATACGCCTTCACGATAGTGCGGCATGCGGAAGATGCGGCGAAGGGTAGGCACGAAGTTAATCTTGTTGTCTTTCTCGCTGTTCTTCGGCATCTTGGCAAACAGGATGACGAAGAAGATGATGAGGATGACCAGACCGATAATCAGGTATGGATTGATCAGTACCGAAAGGTCGTATTCCTTGATAGCCTCAAACTCACTATCCGAGAGATTGGCGCGCCCAGCCGTATCAAGCGGGTTGAGTTTTGCCTGGATGAAGTTCATCGCCACATACATACCGAGCAGCGAACCCATCGGGTTGAACGATTGCGCCAGGTTGAGTCGGCGTGTAGCCGTCTCTTCCGTTCCCATAGAGAGGATGTAAGGGTTGCTTGATGTCTCCAGAAAGGAGAGGCCGCAGGTCAGGATGAAGTAGGCGAGCAGGAATGGATAGTATTCGCCCATCACCTTTGCCGGATAGAAGAGGAATGCGCCGAAGGCATAGAGCCCTAATCCGAGCAGTACGCCTGCCTTGTAGGAAAAGCGGCGGATGAAGATGGCGGCAGGGAATGCCATGGCGAAGTAACCGCCGTAGAAGGCTACCTGTACCAGTGCGCCATCCGTAGATGACATTCGGAAGATCTTGGAGAATGCCTTCACCATCGGATTGGTGATATCATTGGCAAATCCCCACAGTGCAAAGCACGATGTGATTAATATGAAAGGTACGAGGTAGTTTACCCCGTCCTTCATCAGGATTGATTCTTTCTTTTTCGATTCCATATTTCAGGTTAATATTGTCTGCGTTTATGTTTGTAGGGTAAATATTCTGATGGATCAGATGCTTTGTCTTACCACAGCTCTCAGCGCGTTGATATCCTTGATTTCTCCCTTGGCAAGTGCCTGGGTCAGGATGTTGCCCATACCCGTAGCCTCTATAGGACCCGCAATGACTGGTACGCCCAGGGCTTCGGAGGTGAGACGGTTGAGTAACTTGTTCTGTGAGCCGCCGCCGATGATGTGCATGCACTTGATTGGTTGCGGTAACATCTCGTTGAGGTGAGCGGTAGCCTCGGCATACTTGGCTGCCAGCGACTGGAGTACGCAGCGCACGATTTCTGCCTTGGTTTGAGGAACCTGCAGCTGGTGGGTGGCGCAGTAAACGATGATAGCCTGCTGCATGGATGCAGGATTCTGGAACGCAGCGTCATCCACAGGGATGATGGCATTGATGTGAGCCTCCTCTGCCAGAGGAAGGATGATGTCGAACTGCTGTTCCTCGCCATTCTCCTTCCATTCTGCCATCAGTCTCTGCATGATCCAGAGGCCTGTGATGTTCTGCAGGAAGGTGATGCGACCGCCGATGCCGCCCTCGTTGGTAAATTCTGCCTTTCGGGCTTTCTCGGTAAGGATCGGTTTTTCAATCTCAACACCCAGGAGCGACCAGGTGCCTGAACTGATGAATGCCATCGGATATTCATCTTCTGTGGCTGGTACGGCTGCTACCGCACTGGCTGTATCATGAGAACCTACTGCGATGACATCCACTTCTCCAAGTCCGGTTTCCTCAGCGATGTCGCGGCGCAGCTTTCCTCTTACGGTGCCCGGCATCACGATCTTGCCGAAGATGTGGCGTGGAAGTCCCAGCTGGTCGATGGTTTCCCAGTCCCAGTCCTTGGTGGTTGCATTCAGCAGTTCTGATGTGGATGCGATGGTATATTCATTGTTGGCTTCGCCGGTGAGATAATAGCTGAAGAGGTCTGGGGTGAAAAGCAGATGTGCTGCCTTCTCCAGCTGTGGACTGTTGGCTTTCTTCAGGCTGTATAACTGGAAGAGGGTATTGATTTCCATCACCTGCGTGCCGTTGATGGCATAATGTGCCGATGGATCAATCTGCTTGAACACTTCTTCCGGCATTCCCTTGGTACGGGCATCGCGATAGCATACCGGGTTGCCCAGAAGGTTGCCGTCCTGGTCGATGAGACCGAAGTCCACTCCCCAGGTATCGATGGCGATACCATCCACCTTGAGTCCCTTGGCTCCAGCCATCTTCAGTCCCGTCTTCATATCCTCGAAAAGCGCGAGGAAATCCCAATAGACGTGGTTGCCTAATCTTACCTGTCGGTTAGGGAAACGATGGATGAGCTCCATTTCGAGCTTGCCGTTTTCTAATTTTCCGGCAATCACTCGTCCGCTGCCTCCACCGAAATCTATAGCTAGATAAATCATAGTTATTCTAAATGTTTGGGTAGATAAAAGTTGTTTCGTATAAAAAGCGGTAGGAGAGTGCCCGTAGCGGGCAGCTTTCTCTCCTACCGCTTCTCTCATATAGAGGATAGAGGTTTATTGTTTCTTACCTAAAACGTAAACCTCGAGATCGTCGATTTCTTCCGGTGTCAGTGTTGTGTATTTGCCGCCACTCTGAACGATGATGCGACAAGCCATCTCAAAGAACATGGCACGCTCGAACACCTCGTCGAAATTCTTGCCGCAAACTACCTGTCCGTGTTTCAGCAAGAGAGCTGAGTTGTGATCCTTCAATGCTGCGATGACAGCTGCTGCCAATTCTGGAGAACCTGGACGATAGTAAGGAATCACAGGAATTTCCTTGCCAACGTGGCATGGTACTTCTGCAGTTACATTGAAGTCCTTTGGAGTTTCCTGCATACAAGCCACAGCTGTTGCAAAAGGAGACTGGAAGTGGAGAACCACGTCGCAGTCTGGACGCTCACGGAGTACGCCGAGGTGGAATCCGCTTTCCATAGAAGGCTTTACACCATTGAGAACTTCGCCAGTTGCTACCAGGCACTGAGATACCTTCTCCTTCTGGAGGCTAGGAACCCATGAACCTGTACCTGAGACAAGAGCCTCGTCGCCAATGCGCCAAGAGAGGTTGCCACTACTGCAAATGGTGAGAGCTGCATCGCCTACACGGTGAGCCTGCTCTAAGAATTTCTGAATATGCTCTTCTGTTATCATTTTCTTTTCTTTCTATTTGAATGATATTCGTACTGATGGTGTTACACCTTATTTATATATAGGACCGTAGTTCTTGCAAGCACGGAAGTCTGCACCTTCCTTATCCATACCGAATGCGTTCCAAGATGCAGGACGGAAGATCTTGTCGTCTTCTACGTTGTGCATGCATACTGGGATGCGGAGGATAGAGCAGAGAGTGATGAGGTCGGCACCGATATGGCCGTAGCTGATAGCACCATGGTTAGCGCCCCAGTTGTTCATCACTGAATATACATCCTTGAATGGAGCCTTGTCGCAAAGACGTGGTGCGAACCAGGTTGTAGGCCATGTTGGGTCTGTACGCTTGTCGAGAACCTTGTGAATCTCAGGATCAATCTCTACAGTCCAACCTTCTGCCAACTGGAGCACAGGACCAAGACCCTTTACGTGGTTCAGGCGAACCATAGTTACAGGCATACCACCCTTGGTGAGGAAGTTGGAAGAGAAACCGCCGCCACGGAAGTAGTCACGGTTAGCTGGATACCAGGTAGTTGCCTTCAAGCACTTATCTACATCCTCCTCGGTCATCTCCCAAGGCTGCTTCATGATTGGGTTGCCCTCTGCATCTGTTGCCTGACCTGTACCATCGAGTGTGGTAGCACCAGAGTTGATCAAGTGGATGATACCACCAGCAGCCTGACCTGTAAGTTCCTTACCGGTAACTCGTTTCACTGCCTCTGGACTCCAGTAGGTACGAACGTCGCTGAAAATCTGGGCACGACCTGTCAACAGGTGGTTGAACAGCATGGCTACGCCGTTGCCTGCATCATTCTCTGTAGCGAGGATGATAGCCTCACGGATACCGTTCCAGTCGAATGAAGTATTGAGGAGAGCCTCTGGATAGTCGCCGTTAGGGTAGAAGTCTGTCCACTGACGCTGTCCCTGGAAACCACCGGCGATAGCGTTGTGGCCCAATGCTTCCTCCTTGAAACCTAACTCTTTCAATCTTGGGTTACCGTGCATCAAGTCGCGCATGATGATAGTCATCTTCACGATGAACTCCCAGTCAGCATCCTTCTGCTCGCGGGTCTTTGCCTTCTCATTGTTAGCGATGTCCTCACCCTCATTGCACATACAGTGCTCACGGGTCCATGCCATAGCCTTCTCGTACTCTACTGGGTCGTAGATACCCTCAGTCATACGGCGGATGATCTCAGTAAGGTCAACACTCTCGTTGCGCATACCGAGGTACTCCTGGAAGAAATTAGGGTCAACGATAGAACCTGCGATACCCATGCAGGCGCTACCCATAGAAAGATATGATTTTCCGCGCATGGTAGCTACAGCCTGGGCAGCTCTAGCAAAGCGCAAGATCTTTTCTGCTACATCAGCAGGAATAGAGTCGTCCTCCAAGTCCTGAACATCATGACCATAGATGCCGAAAGCTGGCAATCCCTTCTGGGCATGAGCTGCGAGAACAGCAGCCAGATAAACAGCACCTGGGCGCTCTGTACCGTTGAATCCCCATACAGCCTTTGGCCAGTGTGGATTCATATCCATAGTTTCTGCACCATAGCACCAGCAGGAAGTAACGGTGATGGTAGAGCCAACACCCTCGCGCTCAAACTTCTCTGCGCAAGCTGCACTTTCTGCCACACGGCCAATGGTACTGTCGGCGATGACACACTCCACAGGAGAGCCGTCGCCATTACGTAAGTTCTCTGAAATCAGTTTGGCTACAGACTTAGCCAAGTTCATGGTTTTTTCCTCGAGGCTTTCACGTACGCCTCCCTGACGTCCGTCGATGGTAGGACGGATACCGATTTTAGGATAGTTACTCATAATTATTGTTCTTTAAGTTTTTATAGTTACTATATTTTATATACATTATATTATATGTAAGCACAAAGGTAGTGATAAAAAATGAATCTTATCACTACCTTTATACTTTTTTATATTTGTTTTTCTTTATTTAGAATTAAACTTGAATGCCAGAGGTTCATTCTTGAGTCCGGATGGAAGGGTAACAGTTACCTGGTTGCCCTTGACGGTGTACTTGACAGACTTGCCGTTCTGCAGCAGAACGAGCTTACCCTTAGGCTTGTTCTCTGTCCAGGTAATGGTCTTAGGGGTCTTCTCTCCATCTTCCAGTGCATAGATGGCGTAGAGGGTCTTGCCGTTCTTGTCGGCGGTAAACCATACCTTGCCATCATTATAGTGGGCTGCATTGACGGTAGAGTAAATCGCCTGACCGTTCTTGTTGAGCCAGCTTCCAATCTGCAGGAGGATTTTCACAACTTCCGGTTGTATGGTTCCATCTGCCTTCGGACCAACGCCGAGTGCGAGACATCCGCCCTTTGCCACAATTTCAGAGAGAATACCAATTACCTTATTAGGTGATTTGAACTTGGCATTTGGTGTCCATCCCCAGGCATGGCTCAGGGTGATGCAGCTTTCCCAAGGAATATCGAGCTGCTTGGCTGGGATACCCTGCTCTGGAGTCTGATAGTTCTCGTTCTTTCCACGAATGGTTCTATCTACGCTGATCATACCCGGATTGCGCTTGCGGGCATCTACCAGAATGGTATCAAGACCAATCTCATCGCCGGTAATCCATCCACCATCGAGCCACAGGATATCGATGTTGCCATAATTGGTGGTCAACTCGTTGAGCTGGTTCTGTGTAAACTTGCGGTAGTTCTGCCACCAGTCTGGATGCTGTTTCTTCTTGTAGTTGATGCGGCGGTTTGGGGTTGCATAATAAGGGTTCCAGAACCATTTGCTGTGCCAGTCTGGTTTGGAGAAATAACAGCCAATCATGAATCCCTTGTTGCGGTAGGCATTGAATACCTCCTTGGCGATGTTGTGGCGTGGATCCTTGCCGAAAGGTCCATGGGCGATGGAGAAGTCGGTATATTTGGTATCAAACATGCAGAATCCGTCGTGGTGCTTGGTGGTGAAGATCATATACTTCATACCTGCCTTTTTCATCACGTCTGCCCATTTGCTTGGGTCGAAGTTTACTGGGTTGAGGGAATCTTTCTGGCTCCAGTACCAAGCCTTGTCCTCCTCGTAGGTTGGTTTGCGCTCACGTACAATCCAGTCTTCCGAACAGATTGACCAGGATTCTACGACGCCGGGTACGCTATAGAGTCCCCAGTGCATCAATACGCCGAACTTCTGGTCCTGCCAGTGCTTGAGTTTGGTTAATACTTGTGGATCTGTTGGCCAGACGTAATCTTCTGTGTTTGACTGCTGGTGAACGAAGCTCTGTGCTTCCTGTGCCTGCATCTGGGTAGTGAATCCTGCAGACAAGGCAAGGCCGAGCATCATTAATTTAAAATGTTTCATATACCTTGATAGTTAAATTGAACGGATGTTTTAATTGTTTATGCTGTTTTAAATTGTTTATGTGCTGCAAATTTACTGCTTTTTTGCGAAAGATGCAAGAAAGTTACAAAAAAGTTCCTTGAAAAATGAAGAGAATTTGCTTTTGCAACCCGGTTGCAGAAGCCTTTTCGTAATTTTGCAACCGAAATAAAGAAAGAATGTAGAACTAAAAGTATTGGAAATAATGGAAGAAAAGAAAAACAAGCATGAGCATGAACATCATCATCACGAACATGGTGGTCTGAAGTCCAGACTCTATCTGATAGCAGTAACGGTTTTCCTCTTGATCATTGCTGTATGTATCGAGAGAAACTTTAACCTGGCAACCTGGCAGTTGCTCCTGGTTTATCTCATACCTTATTTATTAATAGGACACGAGACATTGGGGGAAGCTGCCGAGGGAATAGCCAAGGGAGATATGTTCAACGAGCACTTTCTGATGTCTATCGCAACCTTGGGAGCTTTATGCATCGGCTTCTTTCCGGGTTCGGAAACCGAGTTTACGGAAGCTGTTTTCGTGATGCTCTTTTTCCAGGTGGGAGAACTCTTCGAAGGATATGCCGAGGGAAAGAGCCGTGAAAGTATCTCGCATCTGATGGATATTCGTCCGGATGTGGCGAACGTCATTCGGAATGGGGAGATTCTCAAGGTGGCTCCTGATATGGTGGCAGTAGGAGAGTCGATCTTGGTCAGAAGGGGAGAGAAGATTCCGCTGGATGGCATTGTTACCGAAGGGTCCGCCCTGCTGGATACGGTTGCCTTGACGGGTGAAAGCGTTCCTAGAAATATCAAGGAAGGAGATGAAATCTATTCTGGATGTATCAACCTGAAGGGCGAAATCAAGGTTCGTACCACCAAGACCTTCGGCGAGAGTACGGCATCCAAGATCATCGCCCTGGTGGAAAGTGCAGATCAGAACAAGTCAAGGAGTGAGGCTTTCATCACCCGTTTTGCCCGAATCTATACACCTGTTGTTGTCTTCGCGGCATTGGGATTGGCAGTTCTTCCTCCTTTCCTGGGAGCAATGGGGAATGCTCCGGATATACTGGGTGCCGGCAGCTTTGGTGAGAATTTCCCATTGTGGCTCAACCGTGCCCTGATATTCCTGGTGGTATCCTGTCCTTGTGCCCTGGTCATCAGTGTGCCGCTTACTTTCTTTGGCGGTATCGGTGGCGCTTCCCGAAACGGTATTCTCATCAAGGGTAGCAATTATATGGATGCGCTTGCCAAGGTAGATACCGTGGTGTTCGATAAGACGGGAACGCTGACCCATGGCGAGGTGCTGGTACAGGCTGATGAAGGAGCACCGGTGGTTGTAAATGACAGTATCAAGACGGGAAGTATTGAGGCGGTAGCTCAGCTCAAGGCACTCGGAGTGAAGAAGACCGTGATGCTGACAGGCGACTATCAGAAGATAGGAAAGAAGGTGGCAGAACAGATAGGTATCGATGAGTATCATGCAGAACTTCTTCCTGCAGACAAGTTGACTCATGTGGAAAGGTTGCTGAAGGAAAAACCGGCAGATAAAACGCTTGCTTATGTGGGAGATGGTATCAATGATGCACCGGTACTGAAGCGTGCCGATGTAGGTATTGCGATGGGAGCCTTGGGTAGTGATGCAGCTATTGAGGCTGCGGATGTTGTTCTGATGGATGATGATCCGAGAAAGATAGCCCTTGTCATGAAGATAGCCCGACACACCATCCGTATTGCCCACGAGAATGTGGTGTTTGCCATTGGAGTGAAGATTGCAGTCTTGATTCTTGCTACCATAGGTCTGGGCACCATGTGGATGGCTGTCTTTGCTGATGTGGGTGTTACCGTCTTGGCTGTATTGAATGCTATCCGGGCTTTGAAAAAAGGATAGAAAACAAAGAATAACGGATAAATAGTAAAGCAAGATTTGGCATTACTGAGAAAAATAAAAAAAGATAATGAAAAAAACGGGTAAGTAATTTGCGTTACTTACCCGTTTTTCTGTTTTCTTCGGCATCATAGCCTGTTTCTTTTGCTGCATCTATCAAGCTTCCGAAGTCATCGCAGAACTCTGTCATCTGATGATAGAGCAGGTTGCTGCCTTTATCAGAAAGCTCTGTATCTGGCAGAGGACCGGAGTTGATGGCCACAGTGAAGATGTTGGCTGCTACACCGGCACGAACGCCCAAAGGAGCATTCTCTACCACGATGCCTTCCCAAGGCTGTAGGTTGCCAGCCTTCTGCAATCCCATCAGATAAGGATCTGGATTTGGCTTGCCTCGCTTCACATCATAAGCGGTTACGATATGCGCTTCATCGAGATATTCGCCGAAGTCGTTGAGAAGTCTCAGGATGAGTGGGCGCTGACCGCTGCCCGTCACGACTCCTACCTGCATACCGGCTTCCTTGATTTTCTGCATGATTTCCTTCACACCAGGGAAAATCTCGGCGGTAGGCATAGAGTGGAAGATGTCGGTCTTTACATCATACATCTTCTGTGCTTCATCCAGCGTGATGTCGATACCCTTCTGCTTCTTCACCATCATCTGGATGGTGTCGATGCCTCGGGCTCCCTCGGTGGCATAGGCATCGGCGGCAGTCATGTGGATATCAAACTGCTTCATCGACTCCTGCCATGCTACGGCATGATTGGGCATACTGTTATACAATACGCCATCCATATCAAAAAGAACGGCTTTAGGGTTGAATTCCCCAAAGCCGTGGTCTTTTAAGTATTTTGAAATAATTTCTTTCATCAATTACTTCTCGTTAGCCAGACGCTCCTGGATAGCCTTGCTCTCTGCCTCGTAACCTGGCTTGTTGAGCAATGCGAACATATTCTTCTTGTATGCCTCAACACCTGGCTGGTTGAATGGGTTCACCTCTTCCAAGAGACCGCTGATACCGCAAGCCTTCTCGAAGAAGTAGATCAACTGACCGAGGTAGTAAGCGTTCAACTCTGGTACGTTAACCAGGATGTTAGGAACACCACCGTCAACGTGAGCCAGACGTGTACCGAGCTCTGCCATCTTGTTCACCTCGTCAACACGCTTGCCCTCGAGGAAGTTCAAACCGTCGAGGTTCTCATCATCGTGAGGGAAGAGCAACTTCTCGTTAGGAGTCTCTACGCTGATAACTGTCTCGAAGATAGAGCGCTCGCCCTGTTGAATCCACTGGCCCATAGAGTGAAGGTCGGTAGTGAAGTCGCAAGCTGCTGGGAAGATACCCTTCTGGTCCTTACCCTCGCTCTCACCATAGAGCTGCTTCCACCACTCAGCGAAGTAGTGAAGTTTAGGCTGGAAGTTGCATACAATCTCAATCTTCTTGCCTGCCTGTGTATAGAGAGCCTGACGTGTAGCTGCATAGATAGCAGCAGGGTTCTCCTCGAAAGCTACGTCCTTGCCGCAAGCCTTCTCCATCTCAGCTGCACCGGCAACGAGCTGCTTTACATCGAAACCAGCTACTGCGATAGGCAACAGACCTACTGGAGTAAGAACAGAGAAACGACCACCTACATTGTCAGGGATGATGAAGCTCTTGTAACCCTCCTTGTCAGCGCAAGTACGTGCAGCACCCTTCTTAGCATCGGTTACAGCAACGATTACATCCTTAGCCTCTTCCTTGCCGCGCTGATCCTCGCACTGCTTCTTCAGAAGACGGAAAGCGAGAGCTGTCTCAGTTGTGGTACCAGACTTAGAGATATTGATGACACCAAACTTCTTGTCCTTCAGGAAAGAAGTCAACTCGAAGAGGTAATCCTCACCGATGTTGTTACCTGCGAAGAGGATAGTTGGGTTCTTCTTGTCGTTAACGAGCCATGCGAAAGAGTTGCCGAGGCCTTCGATAACGGCGCGAGCACCGAGGTAGCTACCACCGATACCTGCAACAACAACAACCTCACACTTTTCGCGCAATGTGTTGGCAACAGACTGGATCTCATCGAGGAACTCAGGAGTGATAGAAGATGGCAAATGCAACCATCCCAAGAAATCGTTACCTTCACAAGTGCCGTTCTCAAGAGCTTCCTGAGCGGCCTTTACCTTTGGCTCGTAAGCCTTTACTGCACCCTCTGCGAGGAATGATGCAGCCTTTGTAATGTTTAAGCTGATACTTTTCATTTTTCCTTTTTAATATCTAAATGAATGTGTTAATGTTTCTCCTTTATCTGAACGAGTCGGTCAAGAGCTTGATTTCGATTTGTGGACTGATACGTTCATACAATATATTATATACGGCATCGAGAATCGGCATGTTGACGTGCATGTGGCGGTTGATTTCCTTCATACACTTCGTGCCGAAATATCCCTCGGCAATCATCTCCATCTCTATCTGCGCACTTTTCACGCTATAGCCCTTGCCTATCATGGTTCCGAAGGTGCGGTTGCGGGAGAAGTTGCTGTAACCCGTTACGAGCAGGTCGCCCAAATATACCGAGTCGTACATACTACGGTCGATAGGGTGGACGGCAGTGAGGAAGCGATGCATCTCCTGTACGGCGTTCGACATGAGTACCGCCTGGAAGTTGTCACCATACTTCAGACCGCCACAGATACCTGCTGCGATGGCGTATACGTTCTTCAGAACCGAAGAGTATTCGATACCGATGACATCGCTCGAAGTCTTGGTCTTGATGAATTCACTCGCCAGACAATCGTTGGCGAAGGCACGCGCCTTTTCGGTATCGCTACAGCCCACGGTGAGATAGCTCAGTCGCTCCAGTGCCACCTCCTCGGCATGAGAAGGACCTCCGATGCAGGCGAGGTTCTCGTAAGGCACATCGTAAACCTGATGGAAATACTCTGAGCAAACGAGGTTTTCATCAGGCACAATACCTTTGATGGCTGTGATGATGAACTTGTCGCTGATGCGGGTCTTGAGTTTCTTGAGATGGTTCTTCAGGTAAGGCGATGGGGTAACGAATACGAGTGTATCGTAGTTCTGTACTATCTTGTTGATGTCGGAAGAGAAGAAAATCTCATCCACGTTGAATCGTGCTGACATCAGATAGGCAGGGTTGTGGCCCATACGCTTGAAGTCCTCGATGCGGTCGTCGCGACGCATATACCAACCTATGTGATGAGTATGTCCCACCACAATCTTGGCTATTGCTGTAGCCCAGCTACCGCCGCCAATTATCGCTATTTTACCGCAATTATACACTTCGTTAATGTTTAGTGAATAATTTATAATGTATAATTGAAGTCTGGTGCTTCAATTATACATTAATATATTTATTTGTTTGCTGCGTCAATCCAGCCCTGTATGTCGTTAACAGAAGGCTTCTCGTAGCCGAGCTTGTACTTCTTGTTGATTTCGCCGATTTTCTGCTGCAAGCCTTGTGCCTTCTCTTCACGGATATCAGAGATGAGGTTGAAACCTGCCTTGCGGAGCACGTATGCCCAATCCTCTGGCACGCCAATCTCTGCCCATTCCTTGATGGTGCTCTGTGGCATCTTCTTCTCTGGCTTCATCTGTGGGAAGAACAATACCTCCTGGATGAAGGTCTTGCCGGTCATCAGCATGACCAAGCGGTCGATACCGATACCGATACCTGATGTTGGAGGCATACCGTACTGGAGGGCACGGAGGAAGTCCTGATCGATGATCATTGCCTCGTCATCACCCTTGTCGGCAAGCTTCATCTGGTCGATGAAACGCTCTTCCTGGTCGATTGGGTCGTTGAGCTCAGAGTATGCATTGGCAAGCTCCTTACCGTTAACCATTAACTCGAAACGCTCGGTCAAGCCTGGCTTAGAACGGTGCATCTTGGTCAATGGAGACATCTCTACAGGATAGTCGGTGATGAAGGTTGGCTGGAGGAAAGTGCCCTCGCAGAACTCACCGAAGAGTTCGTCGATCAACTTACCCTTACCCATGGTCTCATCTACGTCCATGCCCTTCTCCTTGCAGAATGCGCGGATTTCTTCCTCGGTCTTGCCGTTGCAGTCGAAACCGGTCTTCTCCTTGATGGCATCGAGGATAGGCAGACGGCGATATGGAGCCTTGAAGCTGATGATGTTGCCATCAATCTCACGCTCTGGCTTGCCGTTGACTGCGATACAGATAGTCTCGAGCAACTTCTCTGTGAATGCCATCATCCAGTTGTAGTCCTTGTACTGAACATAAAGCTCCATACAGGTGAACTCTGGGTTGTGGTTACGGTCCATACCCTCGTTGCGGAAGTTCTTGCCAATCTCATAGACACCCTCGAAACCACCTACGATGAGGCGCTTCAGGTACAGCTCGGTAGCGATACGCATATACATATCCTGATCGAGTGCGTTGAAGTGAGTGATGAATGGGCGGGCAGAAGCACCACCGGCAATGCTCTGCAGGGTAGGAGTCTCTACCTCTGTATAACCAGCGTTATCGAGTACGTTGCGCAGTGTGCGGAGTACGGTAGCACGCTGCAGGAAGGTATCCTTTACGCCATCGTTTACGATGAGGTCAACATAGCGCTGACGATAACGCAACTCTGGATCGTCGAACTTGTCGTAAGCTACACCATCCTTGTACTTCACGATTGGGAGTGGCTTCAAGCTCTTGGAGAGCAGGCACAACTCCTTGGCGTGAACTGAAATCTCGCCAGTCTGTGTACGGAATACGAAACCCTTTACGCCGATGAAGTCACCGATGTCGAGGAGCTTCTTGAATACAGTATTATAAAGGTCCTTGTTCTCGTCTGGACAAATCTCGTCGCGGGCGATATAGACCTGGATTCTTCCCTTTGAGTCCTGCAGCTCAGCGAAGCTTGCTTTACCCATCACGCGGCGACCCATCATACGGCCAGCGATAACTACCTGGCGTGGCTCGTCCTCGTCCTTGAACTCAGCCTTGATATCAGTGCTGAATGCATTGGTTGGAAACTCTGCTGCTGGATATGGATCGATGCCCATCTCGCGCAATGTCTGAAGACTCTGTCTGCGAACAATCTCCTGTTCGCTTAACTCTAAAATGTTCATATTATATTCAGATATATCTTTATATTTTCTTATTTTGGTGCAAAAATACAAATAATTTTCCGAACTCGCACCCTATTTTTATGCTTTTTAATATAATAAAGGTGATTTATCTATGCAAAAATTGCATGAGCCTATAGTTTGATGAAGATTTTCTTGTGATACATCCAGACTCCCATCACGGCGTGGATGGCTACAAAGAAGAGGGCGTAGGTGAGCGATGCCACATAATCATCGGTGATGAGGCTGTGGATGCCGGCAAAGATATCTGCCTTGATGCCGAAGCTGCCAAAGAGGATGGCGAGTGCCTCACTCATCACATAGAGAAAGAGTGGGTTCATGCCAAAGGCGAGCAATCCCCGGGTCAGGATGTTGTCTTTCCGTGGCTTCTTCGGGCTGTCGCCTGTCGCAGCAGAATCGGTAGCAGCACCTCTGCCGTCGATAAACTGTACCAGGATACCCAATATCCAGGATGCGAATCCACAGGTTACGAATACGTAGCTGGGACTCCAGATACGCTTGTTGATTCCGAAACCTATCAGGGAGAGGCCGAATCCCAGGGCTACCATCACAAGACCTGCCACTTTCAAGACCTTGATCTTGGAATCTACCGTCTGGCCCGCAATGGAGATGTACTTGCAGCAGAGGAATCCTATCATCGTATGGGCGATGGCTGGAATCGTGCTGAGCAGTCCTTCGGGATCTACCGGACTTCTGTGATAGAGATGGTCGATGCCGAAGATACTTCTATCTACCTGTGCCAGGATATTGATGGATGCATCGTAAGCATAGCCGTTGCCATATACCAGAATGCCCATGTAGATGACGAGCAGTCCGATGATAGTATGGATGAAGTAACGGTGGTTCAGGGTGATGGCAAGCATAGCCACTACTCCGTAGCAGAGGGCGATGCGCTGCAGGACAGCCCAGATTCTGAGGTGGGCAAAGTCTAGCCCACCTCCGTTGCATATCATATCAAACCAGTTGATGCCCAGACCGATGAGGAAGAGCAGGATGGTTCGCTTGGTAATCTTTCTGTAGATGGCGGCAGAAGGCTTGAACTCAGTCTTCTTCAGAGATAGAAAGGTGGACATTCCCATCATGAAGAGGAAGAAGGGAAAGACCAGGTCGCATGGGGTGAGACCATTCCACTTGCTATGCTCCAGGAAACTGTAGTTATGCTCCCCGCCATTGTTTACTAATATCATGAGGGCTACGGTGAGTCCTCGCATCACGTCGAGTGATTTTAATCTGTTCATATTTTACTTGACTGAACTTGCAAAACTTGAATTACTTGATGAAATGAATGACTTCTTTGGCTATGTCTGCAGGATTTCCCTCTGGCTTCGAAGAGTATGGGGTCTTCTGCAGGGTCCAAGGCTCCTCCAGCGCATACCAGTCGATTTTCGGAGCACTAGGCAATGCTAGTTGGAAGAGTTCTGCGGATGTCTTGCCGGCATTCTTGCCACTACCCAAAGCCTCGTAATCGATGTTCGTGCAAGCCGCCATCTGGTCGGCGAGGGCTTTCATATAGGTACTCCAGCGCTTGTAGTAGAAGTCCTTCAGCAATCCTTGCCATTCCTTATGTCCATAATCTCGCAAGCCTCCATCGTCGGCACAGACACGGTTGCCCCAAGTGGTAATCTGTACGCGGGCATTCCATTCGTAGAGGTCTTTCTCTGCTGCGGTCTTACCCAGGTTGCGTGCTTCCTCTATCCAGTGTCCCAAACGGAATTCCGGACGGGTGGCGAGCAGCTTGTCCTGCAGCAGGATCATCTTCAGGAATCGGTCGGCATCCTTGTCAAACTCCTTGCGGGAGAAAGAACGATAGTCGGCGATGGCCTTCCAGTACTGTTTGCGTCCCTGGTCGGCAAGGGCTTGGCGGCAGATATCTATCAGGTCGTACTCATAGTTGTTGTTGCCACGGTATTTGTCTGCTACACTTGCAAAGAGGACGGCTGCCTGTCGGGTATCCTCCGGGTCGTAATAGTTGCGCATCTTCGACCAGCTGGAAACCTGGAAGTTATTGAGCGAAGGGCGACCGCAGAAGATGCTCTCGTGAGTACCCTGCTGGTTGTTGCCTACCGGGCAGTTGTAGATGCTCTGCGCCAGGAGCGCCCATGCCTTCTCGATGGTTGCATCGTGTACTCCATAGCGGGCGTAGCAGTATTCCTTGAGCCAGTCTTCCTTGGTAGTTTTTTCGGCACGCCAAGGCAGTTCGCTCATCAGTTCAAACATCACAGGGTTATTTTCCGACCCCTCCATCGTAAAGCCCCAGCCCTTGAGCGTTTCACTATTATGATTGTTTTCTCCCTTTTTTCCTGTTGCCAGATAGAAGTTGTTCAGCAGCTGGTCCATTCTTCCATGCAGACCCACATTGCCTCCGAAGTTCTCGAGCATACAGAAGAGCCACTGGTGCTTGCCGTAACCGCCATCCCGCTTCAGAATGCTAGGACCGCCAAACATCGGACGGCATTCTGAGAAGAGGTCGAGTACCAGGATGTCGCCAACCTTCAAGTCTTCAATCATCTGAGGACGAGGGTTCTCGTTCCATCCCTGTACCACCCAGACCGCTTTTGGATTGGCACGCTTCATCGCACTCATCAGCGCCTGTCCAGCCTTGGCATAATCCACGGCAGCATCATCTCCACTCTCATGGAAAGGATCCATCGAGTAGAAATCTGATTTTCCGTAGAGCTTGGTCAGTTCCTTATAATATAGGTCGGCGATTTCCGTAAATCTGCTGTCGGTAGGAGAGAGGTTGGCAGGACGCTGGTAACCGTTCCACTTGCCGGCATCCGTCACGTTCAGTCCCAGTCTCTTTTTTGCATCATGAGGCACCATTCCGCAATAGCCCGGCAAGACTGGCTTCATGCCCATCTCCTTCATTCTGGCAAGAATCTTTTTCTGCAGGGTTTCCTGCTGCTTGTACCAGTTCTGTGGCAACGGACCTCCCCAACCTTCCAGGTTGTTCATCTCCCACCAGGCAAGAAAGGCTGGTCCGGCGATGAACTTGCCCACTTCTTCCTCAGAATAACCGAGTTTCAGGAGCATATTGCGCCATACGCATTCTGTGCCCACGGCGGCCAGCGGCATATTGATGCCATGCAATGCCATCCAGTCTATTTCTTTCTGCCATCGGTTCCAATCCCAGAAAGCCATCGTATAAGAGAAGGTGCAGTAATTGAAATCGTAGCGAAGCTTGAGGTCGGTTTCATGGCGCTCTTTCTGTTTCACGGCAGGAAGAACGTTTGGCAATTTGGGACTCATGTTGTTCCAGGTGATGTGGATGCCGGCATGGTGTTTCAGATACCAGTTGATGCCCACGGCAATATTGATCCAAGAGTTGCCTCGGATGATGATAGGATTGTTTTTGCCGGCAGGTTTAGGCGAAGTGGTGTTCTTGCCATTTCCAGCCTGGTCTATCTCGAAGAAATCCTTGTCCGATTTTACAAGGATGGTCTTGAACTTGGCAGCAGCTCCCTTGTCGATTCGATTCAGAAGATCGTCTGCCGGATTTGCGTATGCTCCCAGAGCAACGGTGCATAATAGTCCTAGAAGTAATTTTTTCATAAAATTGTTTGTTGTTGTTTCAATATGCTGCAAAGATAGCGGAAAAAGCCGATAATACCAAGCAAAAAGTGCTTAAAAGATTAAAAAAGACTTATTTATTTTGTTTTGTCTTTTATTTGCATTACTTTTGCAAGAAAATGAGGTGAAGAGCTAAGTGATGATATAGCTTGCATACCCCAAAATTACCAACTTTAAATTTTGATGAAGGATGAACATAGATGAATTAGTAAAGAGAATCAGCAAGACCGATGGCCTTTCCAAGACCCTCGGCATGCATTTCATATCTACCCCAGAGCCTGATACGCTTCAGGCTTCCATGAAAGTGGATGAGCGTAACCGCCAACCTTTCGGATTCTTGAGTGGAGGTGCCTCTTTGGCTCTTGCCGAGAATGTAGCTGGCATTGGCTCCCTGGCATTGTGCCCGGGACAGATTGCCGTGGGCATCAATGTGAGTGGTACTCATGTACAGGCTGTGAGTGAAGGAGATACGGTTACGGCATACGCCAAGCTGGTACACAAGGGCAGAACCTTGCACACTTGGGAGGTAGCCATCAAGAATACAGCCGGTGAGTTGATCTGTACCGTGCAGGTAACCAACTATGTGTTTACTCCAAAAAAGAAAGACTCAAAGAAAGAAGAATCTAAAAAGACAGAAATATAAGGTATGACCGCATTTGCATACTATCGTTTGCCTTATCTGCATCACGCTCATTATGTGGCGCAGCGGAAGGGTGAGCCGGAAGTGCTCTCCTCGGTGGCGGAACTGAATGGCAAGGAGGGCTTTGTGATAGCTCCTTTCTCACCGTCCAGCGATTGCCCCGTGCTGCTCATTCATCCGGATGAAAGCAAGCTTTTGCCCATTTCTGATGCAAAAGCGATTTCAATATCTGATTCTCCTGAGGGAGAAGACGCTTCTGATCGTGATGCCTATGCCGAAGATTTTGAATGTTTTCATCAGGAATTGGAGAAAGGTACTTTCAGAAAGATTGTGCTGGCAAGAAAGGCAACTGTGCGAACTGCTGATAAGGATTTCGAAAATCTCTTCATGAAGGCGTGCCGGATGTATCCCCGTCTCTTCGTCTCCCTGGTTTATACCCCACAGTCGGGAATGTGGCTGATGGCTACTCCTGAGATTCTGCTCAAGGGAGAACAGGGGAATATGAGTACGATGTCGCTGGCGGGTACCCAGAAGGCAGAACCTTCCCGCACCGTTGCCGATTATCCGGTGGAGGGCGTGGAATGGTCGCATAAGAATCAGGAGGAGCAACAGTATGTCACGGATTATATCGAAGATTGCATCAAGGCTTTTGCTGACGATTATCAGCTCAAGGGACCTTATACCACGATGGCGGCAAACCTCTATCATCTTCGTACGGATATCAGTTTCCGTCTGCGGGATGAAGGCAGGTTGGGAGATGTGATAGATGCACTCTATCCTACGCCTGCTGTCTGCGGTATCCCGAAGGAGGAGGCCCGCCAGTTTATCCTACAGCATGAGCATCAGCACCGCAAATACTATAGTGGTTTTGTAGGACCTGTCTCTCCGCAAGGTAAGACCCATCTCTTCGTTTCCCTGCGCTGCATGAACATCCTGCCGGATGGAGTCTGTGAACTCTATGCTGGTGGCGGATTGCTCAAGGAGAGCGAGATGGAAAAGGAATGGAAAGAGACTGAAGCTAAGATGCAGACCATCAGACGGGTATTGCTTTAGCTGAGATGGTCAGACCATCAGGCGTGTTTTTTTCTTTGATTAATTATAAAATCTTAATAATAAGTAAGTTTTCGTGTTTAGTAATATCGATAATGTCAATATCCTGACGGGTGTTCTCGCATCTCATGGTGTGAGAAGAGTAGTGGTTTGCCCTGGAAGTCGTAATGCGCCTATCGTGCATAATTTCAATGAGGCGAAATGCATTACCTGCTATCCTGTTACCGATGAAAGGAGTGCGGGATTTGTGGCTATGGGCATCGCTATGGGTAGTTCATCTCTAGAACCCGACCCGGTGGTAGTATGCGTTACTTCCGGTTCTGCATTGCTCAATCTTTATCCCGCAGTCAGCGAGGCATATTATCAGAAACTGCCCCTCATCGTGATTTCGGCTGATAGACCTGAGGCTTGGATCGGACAGCAGGATGGACAGACCCTGCCACAAGCCAATGTCTTTGGAACGATGGTCAACAGGAGTGTGAATCTTCCGATTGTAACCAGCGAGGAGCAAGCGTGGTATTGTGAACGGTTGATTAACGAGGCAATCTATGATTGCATGTATCGAAAGGTTGGTCCTGTACATATTAATATACAGATTCCTGAACCGCTTTATCAGTTTACGGAAGCAGAACTTCCTAAAGTTAATTCTGTGACGTACGTGCAAAGCAATGAATTTAAAAGCAATGCTGCGCTAATGCTGGATTTTATGAGAGCTAAAAAGCCAATGGTTGTAATGGGACAAGATTATCCGCATGCCAGATCTCGTGCTATCGGATTCCTGTCTTCACGGGCTGTAATGCTTGTGGAACCTACAACTTTGAATTTGCCGGACAAATATCATCTTGACTCGGATTTCGAAGGAAATCCTAAAGTTGTTAATTTTGATGAGGTATTGTATAGGATGGGGGATGACGAGGATTATATGCCCGATTTTATACTCTATGTAGGAGGTAATTTGGTGAGTAAGCGACTGAAGCTGTTCCTGCGTCTTGCGGCAAAGAAGGGAGCAACGGTGTGGCGTGCAAGTGCTGATGGAGATTACATTGATACCTTTATGCATGTTGACAAAATTTTCCAATGTGATGTTGATCAGATGGCGTTGGAGATGATGTCGTACGAATCTTTTTCAGAAGATCATGTGAATGCGTATAGGGAGCGATGGGACAAAGTGCTTCTGGCGGCAAAGCATCATGCCTCCGACTACGAACCGCCTTTCTGCAGTATGGCAGCCGTAAAGGCATTCCAGACAGCTTATGAGGCTCTTCCGAAGGATGATATCCTTGAAAGTCGTCTGGTTTATGGCAACAGCATGGCGATTCGTCTGGCCTGCATCTATTCTCACTACTATGTGCATTGCAATCGTGGTGTGAATGGCATCGAGGGCACGTTGTCTTCGGCAGTTGGCTTGTCTATCTATCTTTCGGAGTCTCATTGTTCTGATGCCAAGAGCCAGCAGAAGGTATTCTGTGTATTGGGCGACCTGAGTTTCTTCTACGATCAGAATGCTCTCTGGAATCAGAATCTCAATGGCAGCCTTCGCATCCTGTTGTTGAACAATGGCGGCGGAGCCATCTTTGCCAAGTTCAAGGGATTGAAGGAGAGTGCGGCACGTGAGAAACTGGTGATGGCTGAGCATTGCACCTCGGCTTATCACATCTGCCAGGCACAGAATGTTGACTATCAGAATGCCGATGACATGAGTTCGTTGTGCGAGGGCATCGACTGGCTCATCCATACCGAGTCTGACAGACCGATGCTCTTGGAAGTGCTAACGGATATAGAAACAGATAATCAGGTTCTGGAAGAATATTATAATAGTTTAGAGTTATCATCAGAGTAAGAAGGATGAATCATCCTTTCTGGAAGTAACACTGAAAGTAATCATAAAGTTCAAAGTTCAAAATTCAAAGTTCAAAGTAAATGAGAGAATGGAAAAAGATAGAAGGTTTTGATTTCAAGGAAATCATCTTCGAGGAGTATAATCATATCGCTAAGATTACAATCAATCGTGAGCGTTATCGCAATGCCTTCACTCCATTGACCACCTGGGAGATGGCACAGGCTTTCAACTATTGTCGTGACTGTCTGGATATCCGAGTGGTTATCCTGACGGGTGCTGGCGACAAGGCTTTCTGTGCCGGTGGTGATATGCATGTGAAGGGCAGGGGCGGATACGTAGGCAACGACGGTGTGCCTCGTCTCAACGTGCTCGATGTGCAGATGCAGATTCGCCGTTTGCCTAAGCCGGTTATCGCCATGGTGAATGGTTATGCCATCGGTGGTGGTCATGTGCTCCATGTGATGTGCGACCTGACCATCGCATCAGAGAATGCCATCTTCGGACAGACCGGTCCTAAGGTGGGAAGCTTCGATGCCGGTTTCGGTTCTTCTTATCTGGCACGAATGGTAGGTCAGAAGAAGGCTCGTGAAATCTGGTTCCTCTGCAAGCAGTATTCTGCAAAAGAGGCTGAGGAGATGGGAATGGTAAATAAGGTGGTTCCTCTCAATCAGTTGGAGAATACCTGTGTAGAGTGGGCTGAAATCATGATGGAGCGTTCTCCTTTGGCTCTCCGTATGATCAAGGCTGGATTGAATGCCGAGTTGGATGGTCAGGCTGGTATCCAGGAGTTGGCTGGCGATGCTACCATGCTCTATTATACCATGGATGAGGCTCAGGAAGGCGGCAAGGCGTTCCTGGAGAAGCGCAAGCCTCGTTTCGAGGATTATCCTCAGTTCCCATAATTTCTCACAAAAGAGATTTTGTTTAATCCCTAAACGAAATAAAAAACCTCGGGAGATATTGAAATGTATCTTCCGAGGTTTTATGTTTTTTATTCGTGAGTAGCGAATCTCTGTTCTGCGAGCTTCTCATACTTGGTTCCTGGCTTGCCATAGTTGGCGTAAGGCCAGATGCTGATGCCGCCGCGAGGAGTAAAGATACCAGTTACCTCGATATACTTTGGATCCATCAGCTTGATGAGGTCCTTCATGATGATGTTCACGCAGTCCTCGTGAAAATCACCGTGGTTGCGGAAACTGAAGAGATAGAGCTTCAGGCTCTTGCTCTCTACCATCTTTACATCTGGAATATAGCTGATGTGAATCTCTGCAAAGTCTGGCTGACCCGTGATAGGGCAGAGGGAGGTAAACTCAGGGCAGTTGAAACGTACCCAGTAATCATTGCCAGGGTGCTTGTTCACGAAGGTCTCCAATACCTCTGGCGCATAATCCATTCTATATTGGGTCTTGGCACCCAGTGCCTTCAGCCCATCTTCTTTTCTATCCATAGTTCTATTTTAATATTTGATTCAGATGTTTCATGTTTAGATAGCCCCCAGTTTGAATATGTTGTAGGAGATGTTGTTGTCATACACATCCTCGCCTTCATGCTTCTTGATCGCATTGACCACACGGATGGTGATAGGCAGCACGATGATTTCATACACGGTCTTCAGTACCACCTGCCAGAGCATCAGCCAAGGCAATTCTGAGGTAGGAACGATTCCACCCAGGGCAAGAGGGAAGAAAATCAGGCTATCGCAACTCTCGCCAGCTACCGTACTCCCGATGGCACGGGCAGAGAAATGCTTGCCGCCATCACGGATCTTCATCACGCTCATCACGTAGGCATTGGCAAAGGAACCTACGATGAATGCCACGAAAGAGGCGGCGGCAATGCGGGGAGCCAGACCGAAGATGGCATGGAATCCGGCATCGTTGGTCCAGTAAGGAGCAGCAGGAATCCAGTCGCAGATAGCACCCAGGGTTACAAAGAAGAAGTTCATGGCGAAGCCGGTCCAGATGAGAAGGCGGGCTTTCTGGTAGCCCCATACTTCGCATACCACATCGTTGATGATGTAACTTACCGGGAACACGATCAGACCGCCGGTCAAAGAGATGGGACCAACGGCGATTTGCTTTGTTTCGAGCACGTTTGCCGCAATGAGACAAACGCAGAAGAGGATGCTGAAAAGCATAAACAGCACACTCACTTGAGTTGTTTTCTTTTCCATTTTCTTGTTTTTTACGAGGTTTACCAAGCACTCGGGTTATACTTACTTTTTAATTCGGGCTGCAAAATTACAACTTTTCTCTCTAACTGCCAAATCTTTACCCGTTTTTTTGCATAAAAAAGCCCCAAGTACTATCACTAGCACTTAGGGCGATATGTATTAACTAAACCTAACTTATCTAACAATTAAACCTAACTAAACAATCTAACCTAAACTAAACAATCTATTCAACCAAAACCTAACTAAACAATCTAACCTAACTAAACAATCTGCTTATGAAAAACTAACCAAAAACACTTATCCTATTGAAATCTGGCGCGCAATCTTCTGCTCCTCCTGCTGCATCTTAGGCAACTGGATGGTGAGCACACCGTCAGCTACGCTGGCAGAAATCTTCTCCTTGTTGACATCGTCTGGGAGAATCAGGGTCTGCTCAAACTTAGCGTATGAGAACTCGCGACGCAGATAAACGTGCTCCTCCTGCTCAGACTGATGCTTGTTCTCCATCTTGATGTGGAGATCGCCATTTTCATTGAGGTTTACCTCAAAATCATCCTTGCGCATTCCTGGGGCTGCAAGTTCTACTGTATATTTTGTCAAAGACTCCTTGACGTTGATGGCTGGGGCTGTAGTATTAGCCTTCTGCATATTACCCTCGTTGAAGAGTCCGTTAAATACCTCTGGTATCCAAGAATTTCTGTACATCATAATCTTAACCTCCGATTCTATTTTTATTTGTTATTATTCTATGTTATTACTCTCTAGTGTAGCGGCTTGTTAGTCCGCTTACACCTCCCTTGTTGGCAATATTCGTACCAAAGTGGAAAGTTCTGTCAAATCGTCGGTGGAGGGTGTCAAATTGTCTTTCAGAACATTCTTGAAAGTCTGATTCTTTACAACTACTTCTTGACTTCTATTTCTTTGACGAAAGAATTTATTCTTCTGTCGGGAGATATGACGTCAATTAGCACCTTGTATTTTCCTTCTGCTTGTGGCAGCTTGATTTCGTGTTTTTTTGTAGACACGGAAATGCCAAGTGGCTGAATCGTTATACCGTTTGATGAGATTTCCTCTTTCTTTATCAGATAGCGCATTTTTACATCAAAAAGCCCTAGTGGGGCATCATGATACAAGGCGTATGGTTTTCCTGGTCTCACTAACTCGACGGATTCTATATCAGTAGCAGGGATGGTGAGAAAGTCGGAAATATTATAATTTATTTTTAGTCCATTAATAACCAAAGCTATGCTGCTGAAAACTACGGCATCTCCATTTTGGGTTAGGCGAGTAGGACGAATGTGGTCATACCTGTTGCTCTTCCACGATATACAATTATTGTCGGAAGAAACACTTACTAAATTGGTATATATAATAATGTCTTTTAATGTCTGGAGATTGGGCTTTTTCTCTAAGAAGTTTCTGTCGAAGTATTCAAATGGGTTTCTGTTCTTGACCCATTCATATTGCTTTTTGTTTGCAGTTCGGCGAGCAATTACTACTTCATCAAGATTGTATGTCTTGGTGGAGTCTAATCTGGTATGGTAGGAAGCCAAAGTATTGGAATTGCTTGTCTCCTCAGCATACGATGAGTAGGTTTCAGGTTGTTGGATGGGTGGAAAAGCATATTCGTCAAGTTTATATAGATAATTGCCTGTTTCTCCTTTCTTGCTATATGCTTGCATATAGAGTTTTGTGTCATCCGCATAGTCTTTTAACTGAGCGTCAAAGTGACCATTTGCGTCTGTTTTTGTAATTGTTGCGTCTTGGCTTGCTGTGTTGTAAATCTGTACACTGGCTTCTTGCAAAGGATGATGGTCTTGCGATATTGTGCCTGATACCACAAGCCCAGCCTCTATTGGGAAGGGATAAGTGATGGAGTCTTCTTTCAGGATATCTATTCCAATCATAGATTGTTTGGCAGAGAGAAGCCAAGAAGACAAGTCTTTTCTTCTGTTTTTTTCATCTTCTTCATTGTAATATGGTGGAAAGGGGAGGGACGATGAAAGCTCGTTGGTAAAATTCAACATAGCATAGGAACTAATGCTTTGAGAATCCCATGCAGGTACTATGCGGACGAAAGTTTGGCTGCCTGGAACTGTATCTTTCAGGCAGAATGATAATTTCTCGTTCATACGAAAAACTGACTTCATTTCTAGTTCGGTAGCATCCTTGACGTCGGAAGTCCACAGTACTCTTTGGGCAATAGGAATTTGTTGCTCATCTGTAAGCCAAATGGTAAGAACTCCAGACGTGCATCCTGTCATGTCGGCAACGGCTAGCCCCTTGTCTATGCTCATTTCTTTTAGTCCAAAGCTATTGTGGTAGATAAACAGATGTAAAGGAGTGTTGCTGCTTTCTTGATTCTCGGATAGAATACGACAAACAAGTCTGTTTTTGTGAATAGTGGCTTGAATGGTTGGGATTCGTTCTGTACTTGGAATTTTGAACGACTGCTTGTTTTGGGGAGTTTGCAAGGTGTAATTGGCGTTTTTTTCTGGGGTGAAGGCAGCTATGCTCAAACCGGAATGAGAAGTCTTTCCATTGTAAATGGTGTCAACTCCATTCTTTAAGATCCAATAGTTGGTTTCTATAGGTTGGTTGGTTGTGTTGTAAAGATAAATGCCAATATTTTGGCTATGGTTGTTGACCAAATGCCCTCCCTCAGGGAAGAATGAAGCCTTTATGGTATGATTGTTTGTTGATATAACTGGGCGACTTCCTACATATAGTGGAACTGTCGGATAATAGGTGTTTTTGCGGTTGCGCATGAATTGGGTGTAACCTCTTAGGTAATATTTCCCATTTTCTTTTATTGCTCCTAAAGGCATTGTTGCGTAAAAACAGCCTTTGTCATTGCATCTTACTTTTTGCCTTGAAACTAACTTGCTGTCTTTGTCGAATAATTCGAGATAGACATATCTGCTATAAGGATAGAAGTCAGAGTAGTCTGTGGAGAGTATTTGCCCGATTATTTCTACTGTGTCATTTTTGTCGTAGTAAACATGGGTAGGAGTCAAGAATATACGTTCCGACACAAGTATCTTGTTCTGTGCCATCATCTGAATGAGCACAGAACAAAGAAATATGATTGTAAAAACTGTCTTCTTCATCGCTTAAAATGTTATTCTTATGGTGTAGGAAAATGCTTGTGGCAGATAGAAATCTTCTTGCCCTGGTTTTGGCCATGGGCTACCTATGTGTGAAATACCATCATAAAAGTTAATGATAAAATCTACATATTTCTCTGGATATTTTCTGACAATGAACCATTTGAAATCTTCGTTTGTGATTGAAAACTCTAGATGGTTATCTTTGACTTTAACGTCATAGGCAAAGGGACAACTAAAGTTTCCTATATGTCCACTTTTCTGTATAGTCTTATTATATGTGAAGGGGTCTCCACTTGTAATGTCGTAAAAGACAACTTCGTCAGGCGCAGTCGATGATTGTGCTTGTACAGTGATAGTAGAAAAAATGCATAATAAAAAAAGGATAATCTGTTTCATAATCGTTTTGTATTTGTTTGTTATTATTCGCAAATTTACAAATTAAATGCTTATTGGACAAAATAATTTGTATTCTTTTGTTAAGTTTAACCTATATTTTGTGTTTGGCAACAAAGTCTTACCATTCCTTTCTTTAACTACAAAAGGAGGAACTTTTCGCTGAAAGTTCCTCCTTTGATTAATAGTGGCGTATTCTTTATGCTTATTTCTCCATAAACTTCTTGGCTGCTCTGAGCTGGTGTCTCATCACGCTCAGGAACTCCTGGCTCTCCTGCAGTACATTCAGGTAAACCAGCGAAATCTGCATCAGAGAATTATCTGAAAGATGCTGGATGCGGTCGATATGCTTCTTGCGCAGTACGCTGAGCTCATCCTTGCAGGCATCTGCCTCGGCGAGAATCTCACGATAGTTCTCGTAGCGGCTGGTCTCAATCTGCTCACAGCTCATACGCATCAGGTCGTTGATCTTCTGGCGTACAGGAGCAAACTCCTTGGTATATTCTGCAGGGAGTGGATTGAAGTTGTTGTCCACGTGCTCCTTGATTGGGTCGAGCATACGGCGCAGAGAGTAGATGAACTGCTGGTTGCTGTTGGCTCCCAGATGGAACCAGGTGTTGCGCTCGATGGCAATCTCTATAGGCGATTTCTTCAAACCGAGCATCTCCTGGCGACGGAACTTCTTCAGCATATCCTGCTCCTTCTTCAGCTCCTTGTTGGCATGACGGAGATACTTAGGATTCTCGTTGGCAAGACCATCTATGATCTGGTTGAACTCGTTGAGTGCAAAGTGGCAGACGAAGCTCTGGGTGCGGGATACCTGACGGCGAAGCAGATCCCATACAATCTCTGGATCGTGTGAGCGCATCATCAGCTGGAAGGTGCTGCCCTTGCTCTCTTCCTTTGCCTTCTTGTTATACTGGATGTTGCTGCGGATGAGCAGGAAGATAACCAATGCCATGAAGCAGCTCTGGATTCCTACACCGCCGAAGTGCATGATGAGGCAGACAATGGCACAGGCTGCGAAAGCTACACCGGCTGTGATAAACCATCC
Source organism: uncultured Prevotella sp. (assembly GCA_900544825.1). Lineage (GTDB taxonomy): Bacteria > Bacteroidota > Bacteroidia > Bacteroidales > Bacteroidaceae > Prevotella. The sequence goes on from UQWP01000038.1 coordinate 28,050, forward strand.
ACCAATCACACTCAATACTCCTGTTACACGGAACACGGCACTCTCACGGCTCCAGGCTCTATCGGCAAGTGAAGAACCCATTGCTACCATAAAGGTTACGTATGTAGTAGAGAGTGGCAACTTCAGATTGGTACCGATGGTGATGAGCATACTTGCCAATACCAGGTTTACGGCTGCACGAACCACGTCGAAGGCTGCGCTCTCTTCCAGCTCTACATCGTTCTTGTCGAATCGGCTGTTGATCCAGTTCATCAGAGCCTTTGGCATAAACAGCTTCAACCATGAATCTGTAGCCTGGCAGTTGCGTACAATCACGCGGGCTGCAGAAGAGCTTCCGAACATCTCGTCACCCTCGTCCTGACGGCTCAAATCCACTGAAGTCTTGATTACGTTCTGAGCCTTCTTGGAAGTTGCCATGGCGATGATCATCACGGCACCGGCAGCGAGAAGATAAACTGGAGTAGTCTTGGCGCTATCCATCAGAGAAGTCATCATAAACTGGTTTGGAGTAGCACCGTTGGCATTTGCCATATAGTCCTGATAAGAAGAAAGACCAGCGAGAGGCACACCGATGAAGTTTACCAGGTCGTTGCCAGCGAAAGCCATTGCCAGGGCGAAAGTACCCATCAACACGGTAAACTTGAAGATGTTGATGCGGCAGAGATGCAGGAACTCCATTACGATGGCAGAACCCACGAAGGTGATGCAGAGCAGCAAGCCTAGGTTCTGGTCGATATAGTCGCGCCATTCTGCTGGCAGGTAAGGACTCTTACCCAATCCCTTCATGAAGATGAAGTAAGAGAGGGCTGTGAAGGCGATACCACCGAAGATGGCGATGCTGTAGCGTGAATGCTTGCGATAGTTAAAGGTGAAGATGATGCGGGAAAGCCACATCACGAAAGCACCAAATATGAAGGCGATGATGACAGATGAAAAGATACCCATGATTACCTCCAATGCCTTGTTACTGTTCAGCAAGACGCCGTAGTTGAGGCTGTCGTCTCCATACATCTTCAATGTAGCGAGGATAAAGGCTCCTCCCAGGAGCTCGAACACCAGCGAAACGGTGGTTGATGTCGGCATACCCAGCGTGTTGAACACATCCAGGATGATCACGTCCGTCACCATCACGGCTAGGAAGAGCGTCATCACTTCCTCGAAGGTGAAGTGGTCTGGACTCATGATACCGTGTCGGGCGATGTCCATCATTCCCGATGACATGATGGCACCTAGTACTACACCGCAGGATGCGATGATGAGCACCGTGCGAAACTTAGCCACCTTAGCTCCGATGGCAGATTGCAGGAAGTTGACAGCATCGTTGCTGACTCCCACGAAGAGATCAAACACTGCCAGACAGAGCAGGAAGATCACAATACAAAGATAAATCGTACTCATATATTTTATTAATGTTTATATACCTTATTATATAGGGGCTTGTCTCAACATAGCTAGATACATTTCTCCCCTTGCTTTTCCGGGTGCAAAGGTACGAGTACGATGTTACAGGTGATTTAAACAGGTGTTACAATGTTGTTAAGATGTTCTGAAAGGAAAGAAAAACTCTACTTTCAATTCTACTCTTTACTCTTCACGAATATGATGTAATCGTTTTGAATATAAGGTGTTTATGGTGGTGAAGAGTTGCGCTGGCTCTTCACCACTCTTCACCACTCTTCACCACTCTTCACCACTCTTCACCACTCTTCACCCGATTGATTTTTCTGCAGTTTATAAGGGAAATTGGAGGTCCAAGAAATCGGAAAGAGGCTCAAGTAAACTTTAACAAAGCCTTACGTAAACTTTATCTGAGGCTTAAACCAAGCTTAATATAAGCCTGATGCAAGTCATAATAGATGTCTGTTGCAAGCCGTAATAGAAGCCAGGAACGGATCTCTAAAGACGTCCTAAAGGTGAAGAGTTGTGAAGAGTGAGTACAACTCTTTACCGCGGTAAGTTGTTCGTATTCAGATGTTTATTTTATATATGTGAAGAGTGAATTTGAAAGTAGGGCTTACGCACAGAAGAATTCCGGCAGCCTTTATGCTTTTGGCGAAACGTTTTATAGGCATCTAGAAATCTCTATCCCGACGTAGTAATATTTATCTTTAGACGGCAAAAAGTTGCCCGCCTAGGGGCAATATTGTGCCCTAGTAAGACAATAAGAGAAATGTCCTCATTCGCATTTGAAATCTACAGGATGGCGCATAAAACTTACAGACTTTCCTTCCGTTCTTTAGTAAGAAAAATTAAAATTATCGCTATTGTTGCTTGAAGGGTATGAAGAGAAATGATATGTGAAAAAATAAAATGGAACACCGTTTGGAATCTTCATTAAACAAGAAAATTTCAAACGGTGTTTTATTTGTTCTTAAGCCTCTGAAGAAATCTGCAGCTTCCAGCCATCAATTGTACCTGTCTCAGATGAGAAGTTGCAGCCTATCTGGTATATCTTTCTTTTGTCGGCGGCATACTCACGGGCATATCCTTTTGTTTCGATTTGTTTCAAAGCATCAAGGGCTGAACCATCACGCTTAAACTCAAAGATATAAACAAAATTAGGGGTCTCTACGATACTGTCTACTCGTCCCTCGCTTTGCTCTTTCTCAATCAAGACAGTAAAGCAACTTATCATGCGAATCACCAAATAAAATGTGTATTGGAAATAGCGCTCTTTTTCCCGCTCGTCATCCTTGCGTCGCTGACTATATGGGATGCTGGCGAAGAAGGAGGTGAGTAGCTTCTCCAATTTGTCGCAATCTCCCGTCTTCATAGTGTTAACTACCTCTATAACCCATGCGTCTGGTGACTCCTTGGGCCTCAGATAATTAGCTGCCACCATGGTTACGAAACCCGCTTTTACCTCGTCGTTTGGAAAATCCAAGAGATAGGAATCGGTATCCATGTTCCAATCCTTAATGGTGAGATAACCGCTCTGGTAAATCATAGGTAGGGGAGCCTCTATATCTGCCTTGTAGTCAATGAAACTGCTCGTTGGATAATACTTTCCTGTCAACTCGTTGAGGTTTTCGTCAGAATGAGCTAATAAGCGAACCAGATAGGTTGGCGAACCTGTACGGAACCAGAAATCACTCAGGATTTTCTTGCTCAGTGAGTTCAAGATGCTGAAAGGATTGTAGATGTCGAGCATGCTTGGACTGAAGTGATAACCATCATACTTGCGCTTGAGTCTATATTTCATCTCATCTTCAGATACTTTATATCTTACGGACATTGCCTTGATTTGTTCATCGAAGGTTGAGTATAATTCTTCCTCTGTGATTCCGCAAAGTGCCTCGTAGCGGTCGTCCATACTAATGTCGTTAGGCTGGTTGAAACCACTAAACACACTAACTTGCGAGAACTTGGTGACACCAGTCAATAGCACGAATTTCAAATCTCTGTCAGCTGCTTTGAAGACGCTGTAGAAACCTTTCATGATTTCACGATGTCTGTCTTCCAACAAACGCTCGTTACCTTCAGAATCGAAGGTCTTTAATCCTGTGTCCAAGACATCCAGTAAAGGTTTGTCATATTCGTCGATCAAGACAACGGCGCCCTGTCCTGTCTTTTCATGAGCAGTTCTCAATACAGCCATAAATCGGTCTCCCAAGGTGGTGGCTAATGGATCTCTTCCGTAAATCAACTCTTGGGTTTCAACAAAAGTCAACAAAGTCTTTTCCAATTCGCCTGCTTGTGTGAAATCCTTACCATTGAAGTCTATATGGAAAACAGGATATTGCTTCCATTCTTTTTCTAATTGTTCGATGGCAAGTCCTTTAAACAGTTCTTTCTGTCCTTGGAAGTAGCATTCCAGAGTAGAAATCAACAACGACTTTCCGAATCGTCTTGGACGACTCAGAAAATATATTTTCCCATTATGTACTAAATCATAGAGGATTTTGGTTTTGTCGAGATAAACATAACCGCCATCTATAATTTCACTAAAGTTTTGTATTCCTATAGGATATTTCATATTGTTGCTTTATTTGAATTTTTGGCAAAGTTACGAAAAATATTGGTATATGCAAAAGAAAGCAGAATAAATTGTTTTCCTTTTCAGATAAAAACATTAACTTTGCAACTAAAAGAAATGAAAAGTATGGAAAAACTGAAAAATATCAGGGCGATAGCCTTCGATGCCGACGATACGCTCTGGGCATTGCAGAATTACTTTGAGGATGTAGAGCATGAATATTGCGAGCTTCTTTCTGCTTATGGCAAGGAGAAGGAGATTTCTGCAGCCCTCTTTGAAACGGAGAGCCGGAATATGGCAGACTTGGGATATGGCTGCAAGGCTTTCACCCTTTCGCTGGTAGAAAATGCCATCAGGGTGAGTCATGGCAAGGTAGAGGCGAATGTCATTGCTCAGATTCTGGATCTTGGCAAGAGTCTCCTGCATCTTGATGCCAAACCGCTGGAGGGTGTTGAGGCTACCCTTGCCCGCATCCGTGAAATGAGAGAAGGGCAGGAGGATGGTTCTTCCGGTGAAAGAAGATTCAGGCTGGCTGTCTTTACCAAGGGAGAACTGATGGACCAGGAGAATAAGTTGTGGCGTTCGGGGCTGCAGCGCTATTTTGATGTGGTAAGTATCGTGAGCGATAAGAAGCCCGAGGCTTACCGTCGTCTTTGCCGGGAGATGGAAGTGAAGCCCGAAGAGCTTCTTATGGTGGGCAACAGCTTTAAGAGCGATATTGCGCCGGCATTGAAAATCGGAGCCTCTGCCGTCCATATCCCTTTCCATACTACCTGGGCGCACGAAAAGATAGAGGAGTTTGAACATCCCAACCTCCGCCGCATCTCCCGCTTTGCGCAGCTGCTGGACATCCTGTAGCTTCCTTGGGGCAAGTTTCGCACAGATAATTTGCGCTAACATACTTTTTTCATACCATTAGCGCAGATTATCCGCGAATAATTTGCGCTAATGGGGATTTTTTTATATCTTTGCAGAAGATAAGCTGCACTCGGCAATTTGAAAGCAAGCTTTCATTGCGCTCGCTTGCATTATCTTTGCGCAGAAAATAACGAAAGATATGGAACAGAGACTAATAGGAAGAGAAGCAGAACTCAAACTGCTCAATGAGTATATAAACTCCGATAAATCAGAGTTTATCGCCGTCTATGGAAGACGACGTGTAGGCAAGACTTTTCTCATCAGAAAAGCCGTAGAGGATCATTTTGCCTTCTTCATGACAGGAATGAACGGAGTTGCCAAAGGCGAACAGCTTGTCAACTTCAGCATTGCCCTGCAAAAATATACCCACTCCACCACTCTGCAGACGTTCAAGAGCTGGCTGCTGGCATTCTATGCCCTGTCACAATACATAGAAACACTTCCGGAAGGCAAGAAAGTAATATTCATCGATGAATTGCCATGGATGGATACCGCCAAATCGGGATTCATACCTGCACTGGAAAACTTCTGGAACAGCTGGGCTGTACTGCGCAACGACATCAAACTCATCGTTTGCGGATCCGCCACCTCCTGGATGATCAACAACCTGATTCGCAACCGTGGTGGCTTGCATAACCGACTGACCCATCATCTGATTGTAAAACCATTCACTCTGCACGAATGCGAAGAATACTTCAAGGCTTACCACTTCGGCTACAGCCGAAAACAGATAGCAGAATGCTATATGGTTATGGGTGGAATACCTTATTATCTGTCTATGATGGATAAATCGAAAAGTCTGGCACAGAACATCGACCAGCTGTTTTTCGCAGACAATGCAGAACTGAAAGATGAGTTCAACGACTTATACAGAGCTTTGTTTAAGAAATCAGCCGACCATATCGCCGTGGTTACTGCCCTTGCTGCCAAAGGAATGGGTATGACCCGCCAGGAACTGGTCAAGGCATCAGGATGTAAAGATAACGGAGCCTTCTCTACAGTACTGGAAGAATTGGAACAATGCGGATTCATCCGTCTGTATGAACCATTCAGCACTACCAACAAGATGACTTCCGACATTCGCCAAAAGCGAAACACCTTATTTCAGTTAGTAGATTTCTATACGCTCTTCTACTTCCGTTTCATCAAGCACAACAAGTATCAGGATTCCAGTTTCTGGTCATCCTCCCAGAACAGTCAGCTATACCATACTTGGGCAGGACTGTCGTTTGAGATGCTTTGTCTAAACCATATAGACAAAATCAAGCATGCCCTGGGAATTTCGGGAGTACAGACCTTGATTTGCTCATGGCGAAGCAGCAACACAGAAAAGGGAGCTCAAATAGACTTGCTGATAGACCGGAAAGATGAAACCATCAACATCTGTGAGATGAAATTCTACAAGAGCGAATTCGAAATCAGCAAGGAATATGAGGAGAAATTGCAGGAGAAACTTCGTATCTTCACTGAAGAGACGAAGACTTCCAAATCGCTTCTCCTCACATTGATTACTTCTTTCGGATTGAAGCAGAACAAACATAGCGACATCGTACAGAAACAGATTACGATGGATGATTTGTTTGTTTAAAAGATAACCCCTAAAAGGAAAGGGTG
>UQWP01000039.1 GCA_900544825.1 uncultured Prevotella sp.
GGAAAATTATAGATAGAAAAAGGGTGCGTCATGGACTTATGACACACCCTCTTTTTTTAATTAATATTGTCTCAACGCCCCGAGCAATTCGGCATTCTCTGTCTTGTTTCCGATGGTGATTCTCAGACAGTTGCCGCAAAGCTGAACCTTATTGCGGTTTCTTACGATGATGCCCTGTGCCACCAGATAATCGTAGATGGCCTGCGCATCCGTAACCTTCACCAGGAAGAAGTTGGCATCCGTAGGATAAACCTTCACGGTGATAGGCAGATCCAGGAAGGCAGCCATCACCTTCGAACGCTCCTGAAGAATGTTCTTCACCCACTCATCCACCTTCAGCGGATTCTTCAAAACCTCAAGTGCCTGCTGCTGGGTAAGCAGATTCACATTATAAGGATACTTCACCTTATTGAATATATCAATAATCTCCTTGCTGGCAAACGCCATACCCAGACGAAGTGCAGCACAACCCCATGCCTTACTCATCGTATTGAGCACGATGAGATTAGGGAAATGCTTCAGCACACCACGGAAGGTGCGCTCAGACGAAAAATCGCTATAAGCCTCATCCACGATAACAATACCATCAAAGAGACGAAGCACCTCTACGATAGCCTCACGATTGATGTGATTGCCCGTCGGATTATTAGGACTGCAGAACCATACCACCTTGGTATTCTCATCGCAGGCATCAATGATCTTCTCGGCAGAAATCTGATAGTTCTCATCGAGCAACACAGAGCGATACTCAACGTCGTTCACATCGGCACACACCTCATACATACCGTATGTAGGAGCGATGGCTACCACATTATCCTTGCCAGGACGACAGAACACACGGTAAACCAAGTCGATGGCCTCATCCGAACCATTGCCCAGGAAAATCTGGTCTTCTGCTACCCCCTTGATCTTACTCACCTGCTTCTTCAGTTCCACCTGCAGTGGGTCAGGGTATCGGTTATAAGGGTCGTTATAGGGATTCTCGTTGGCATCGAGGAAGACGCGGGCATTTCTGCCAGCGAATTCCGTGCGAGCGCAACTGTAAGGTGCCAAGTTCCAGATGTTTTCTCGGCACAAGTCTTTTAAATCTTTCATTCCTTACTTTTATTTTAGACTTTTTACTCTCAATCTCATGGCGTTGGCATGTGCCTCCAACTGCTCGTTCTCCGCCATCGTCACCACAGCATCACCTATGTTACGAATACCTTCTTCCGTGAGATGCTGGAAGGTGATCTTGCGGTTGTAACTGTCGAGGTTCACGCCATTGTAAGCCAGTGCATAGCCATGGGTTGGCAGGGTATGATTGGTACCGCTGGCATAATCGCCGGCACTCTCACATGCATAGTTGCCCAGGAATACGCTGCCCGCATTCACCACTTTCTCGGCAAGCTGCTCATAATCAGCAGTTGCAATGATGAGATGCTCAGGGGCATAGGTATTGCAGAGATCGATGGCTTCCTCTTCGTCCTTCACGAGAATGAACTTGGAGTTGTCCAATGAGGTCTGCGCCATCTCCTTGCGTGGCAACTGCTCCAACTGCACTTCCACTTCCTTCTTCACATCTTCCAAAACCTTCTCGGAGGTAGTGATGAAGAAAACCTGTGAGTCGAAGCCGTGCTCAGCCTGCGACAAGAGGTCGGCAGCTGCAAAGACAGGGTTGGCTGTTTCATCTGCGATGAGACAAACCTCTGAAGGTCCTGCCGGCATATCGATAGCCACGTCGTGGAGAGAAACCTGCTGCTTGGCAGCCATCACAAACTGGTTGCCCGGACCGAAGATCTTATATACCTTAGGCACGCTCTCCGTACCGTAAGCCATCGCACCGATAGCCTGTACACCACCTGCCTTGAAGATCTTGCTCACACCAGCAATCTTTGCCGCCATGAGGATAGCCGGATTCACCTTACCTTCCTTGTTAGGAGGAGTGCAGAGAACAATCTCCTTGCAACCGGCAATCTTGGCAGGAGTGGCGAGCATCAATACGGTGCTAAACAAAGGTGCAGTACCACCAGGGATATATAATCCCACCTTCTCTATCGCCACGCTCTTCTGCCAGCAGGTGACACCTGCACAGGTTTCCACCTTCTTACCCTCAAACTTCTGGCTCTGATGGAATGCGGCAATGTTATGATGGGCGAGGTGCAAAGCGTCTTTCAGTTCTTGAGAAACCAGTTGCTCAGCCTCTTCGATTTCAGCCTCAGTCACAGCCAAAGAATCGAGATGGGCATGATCAAACTTCTCCTCGTAACGCTTCACGGCTTCATCGCCATGGTTCTTCACATCGTCGAGTACACCTTGTACGGTCGCATTCAACTGCGATACATCCAGGTGTGGGCGTTCTACTATCTCGCTCCATTCCTCCTTTGCAGGATACTTTATTACCTTCATTCCTTATTATAGTTTGAAATTTATTAATACATTGAACTTGATTAACACATTGAACTTTGAGATTTGAACTTTGAACTGTTTGATATGTATTTATAACTGTATAGAAACAGCAAGGCTAATCATAAAGTTCTATGTTCAATGTTTACAATATCATCTTTTCGATTGGTGTCACCAGGATACCCTGTGCACCGAGTTCCTTCAACTTACCGATGATTTCCCAGAAACGCTTCTCATCGAGAACGGTGTGGATAGAGCACCACTCCTCGTCAGCCAATGGGATGATGGTAGGACTCTTGATACCTGGCAATACCTGGGTAATCTCCTCTACCTTCGCCTTAGGGGCATTCATCATCACGTACTTCTTGTCCTGTGCAGAACGTACAGCCTCGAAGCGGAACAGCATCTCGTTCAAAATCTGATGCTTCTCTTCATCCATCTGCCAGTTGCCGATGAGCAGAGCCTCGCTCTTCATCACTACCTCTACCTCGGCAAGGTTGTTGCTTACCAGTGTAGAACCAGAGCTGACAATATCAAAGATACCATCTGCCAGACCGATACCCGGGCTAATCTCCACAGAACCGGTGATAACGTGGATGTCGGCATTGATATTGTTCTTCTTCATGAAGTTGCGCAGGATGTTAGGATAAGAGGTAGCAATCTTCTTGCCATCAAACCACTGCAATCCTGGATAATCAATCTTCTTAGGGATGGCAAGACTCAAGCGGCACTTGCTGAAACCCAATCGGTCGATAATCTGTGCGTTTTCACCACGCTCCATAAACTCATTCTCACCCACGATACCGATGTCGGCAACGCCTGAGGCTACGCTCTGAGGAATATCGTCATCGCGGAGATAGAGCACCTCGAGAGGGAAATTACTTGCCTGCACCAGAAGAGTGCGCTTTGAGGCGCTTACCTTGATGTCCGCCTCTGCTAAAAGATTCATTGTGTCGTCGAACAGACGACCTTTACTTTGTACTGCTATTCGTAACATATTTCTGTATTTTGTTTGAAAAACATTGCAAAAGTACATAAAATTGTTAGAATATGCAAATAATTTCGTACTTATATGCTTTTTTTTCGTACTTTTGCAGTCGCAATGAGAAAAAAGTTATATTTATACGCATTATATTCGCTGTTTTTGCTTGCCAGTTGCGCTGACAAGAAACCGCAACAGGAACTCACTCCCTGGGGAACTCCCGTGGGCGAAGTGGAGGCTATGGATGGTTCTGACGAAGACGGATCTGACGAAAACGCAGCAGATGGCGATGCCAGTGCTCAGGCTCAGCAACGGGGGCTGTCGCTGTCGGATATCCAGGACAATGGCGAGCTGATCATGCTCACCGTGAATGGTCCTACCACCTATTATGATTACCATAACCATGGAATGGGTCTGCAGTACCTGCTCTGCGAGAAGTTTGCCCAGCAGATTGGTGTGTCGTTGAGAGTGGAGGAATGCAAGGATACTACCGAGATGATTCAGAAACTTCAGAAGGGAGAAGGCGACATCATCGCCGTTCCCCTGCCCCGCCATATATTAAAAGGTGGAAAGTCATCGGCAGGAAAATCGGTTGCCGGAGATAGCAAGACTACCAATCTGCTTTTCTGCGGCGTAACGCCCGACAAAGGCAAGACACAATGGGCAGTGGTTGGCGGCAACAAGAGTATCGCCGACACCCTGAACGGATGGTTCAAGCCGAAACTGATAGCCGAGGTAAAGAAGGCAGAATCCTTCCTTCTCTCTACGGCAAGCATCCGCCGACATGTATATTCTCCTTTCCTCAACCGTTCCAAGGGAGTAATCTCCCGCTACGACCACCTCTTTATGAGATACAGCGGAACGGCCCGTATGGACTGGCGACTGATGGCTGCACAGTGTTACCAGGAGAGCTGCTTCGACCCGAATGCCAAATCATGGGCTGGTGCCTGCGGACTGATGCAGATCATGCCATCTACCGCTGCTCACTTGGGATTGCCGATGAGTGCCATCCACGATGCAGAGGCGAATGTGGCAGCTGCAGCCAGATACATGGCAGAACTCCAGGGACATTTCTCGGATGTAGGCGATCCGGCACAGCGTGCGCTCTTCGCCTTGGCTGCCTATAATGGCGGTTTCCATCATATCCGTGATGCAATGGCTCTGACGAAAAAGCATGGCGGCAACCCACAGAACTGGGGACATGTAAGAGAATACGTGCTGCGCCTGACCCAGCCCGCCTATTATGGTGACCCTGTAGTGAAATATGGCTATATGCGAGGCACCGAGACGGCAGATTATGTAGATAGAATCCGTGCCCGCTGGAGCGAGTACTGCGGTGGAGCCAGCTTCCACGAGAGCTATCGGGGCGGCAACCGTGGACCAGGCATCGGAAGAGGCACCGACTCCTTCAATGGAGCACCGGTGAAATCAAAGAGAAACTATCAAAGGAAATACCATATATAATGATAAAGGCTTCTGCGAATCCGCAGAAGCCTTTATCATTATTTCAAAACTTCATCGAGCAAGGTGTAGAATGCAGGATCCTCACCCACGATGGTCTTCACGATCTTGCCGTCAGGACCCACAACTATCTTGGTTGGGAAACCCTGGATACCATATTTATCCAGAAGATCGCTACCCTTTGGATTATACACGTGAATCCAAGGCAACTGATGCTTCTCTACGGCAGCCTTCCACTTAGCCTCGGTATCGTTGCAGTCAACACCCAGGATTTCGAATTTACCCTTATACTTCTCGTAGTACTCCTTCATTTTAGGCATACCCTTGATACACCAACCGCACCATGAGCCCCAGAAGTCGATGACAACATACTTGCCACGGAGACTAGAGAATGTAAATGGCTTGCCATTGATGTCGTTCAATGTAAAGTCAGGAGCATCTATACCGGAAGCCTGCAACTTCTTAGCCTTCTCATCAGCCTCTGCACGCTTCTTAGCCATATCAATAAAATACTGATAATAGGCCTTCATTCTTCCATTCTTCACATTCTCAGAGAGCAAGCCCAGAAGTTCCTTCATCTGGTCGTAATCATCCATCTTCTCGAAAAGTGTGGCACATGCCTCATTATCAGGGTTCTGCTTGACGAAAGCAAAGATTTTCTCCGTTCTAGCCTTCAGCAAAGCAGGCATCTTCTTCTCATACTCATTCATGATGACCTCACGGTCTTCACCATTCTTCGTGCGAGCATTCAGAGATTCAGAATACTCCTTCAAGTCCTTCTCGGCAGACTCCATCATCAAATCAACCTCATGATACTGCTGATAGAACTTGCTACCGGCAACATCGAAACGGGTAGCGAAATCACCCTTTATCTCAGCCTTCTCGCCTGGCACGCAAGGGAAGTTGAACATCTTTCTTTCCAAACCACGATAGGTCTTTGGTGTCAAGAAAGCACGGTTTGACACCTTGGTAAGGTTATCAGAATAAGTAAACTTACCATTCTTAACCAAGATGGTATCCATCTTCACATCACGGCCTTTGAACACGATTACAGAATCGGTAGCAAAGTTCTTCAAATCCACTTTTACCTGAAAGTTGCTCTTCTGAGCCATTGCAGCTGTTGATGCCAGCACCAAGGCTGCACTCAAAATCATTTTCTTCATTTGCTTTATGTTTTATCTTTTATATTTCCACATTAACTTTTATCTATACCTTAATTATATAAGGCATCCTTATTCCTCATACTCCGTAGTATCCTCAATACCTGCCGCAGCCAGTGCTTCCTTGCGCTCCACGCAGGTACCGCACTTTCCGCAGTGCTTCTCGCCACCCTTGTAGCAGCTCCAGGTCTCGGCATAATCAATGCCGAGCTTCTTGCCGATGGCAGCAATCTCGCCCTTGGTGATGTTGGTATAAGGAGCCACCACGCGAACATCTACGAAGGTGCCAGCCTCGGCTGCCTCATCGATTGCCTTGATAAATTCAGGGCGACAATCCGGATAAATGGTGTGGTCGCCGCCGTGATTGGCAATGAGCACCTTCTTCAAGTTGTTGCTCTCAGCGATACCGATGGCGATACTCAGCATGATACCATTACGGAAAGGCACCACGGTAGATTTCATATTCTCATCGGCATAATGTCCCTCAGGGATGGCATCGGCACCTTCCAGGAGAGAGCTCTTGAAATACTGATGCATGAATCCCAGATCGATGGTGATATGCTTGATACCCAGTCGCTCGCAGTGCATTTTGGCGAAAGGAATCTCCCGCTCGTTGTGATTACTGCCATAATTGAAACTGATACCCAGGGCTATCTCGTCCTTCTTGTCATAAAGCAGGGTAATGCTATCCATACCGCCGCTCACAATAATTACTGAATCCTTCATTTACTTTGAACTTTGAATTTTGAACTTTGAACTGTTTGATTACTTTTCCTTTGAACTTTGAATATCCAAAGTTCCCTATCCGAACAGGCAGCGGAATGCCTCTTCCACCTTCCTTACGGGATGAATCTCTATCTGATACTTCTTATGGTCGAAACCATGATAATTATATTTCGGAATGATGATATGCTGGAATCCGAGCTTCTCTGCCTCAGCGATACGCTGCTCAATACGGCTCACCGGACGAACCTCGCCACTGAGTCCTACCTCGCCACACATACACCAGCCCTGCTCTATCGCTGTATCCACATTGCTGCTCAATACCGCAGCCAGCACACTCAGGTCCATCGCAGGGTCAGTTACTCGCAAGCCTCCCGCAATGTTCAGGAACACATCCTTCGCCATCAACTTGAAGCCCACTCGCTTCTCCATCACCGCCAGGAGCATGTTCAGTCTTCGCTGGTCGAAGCCCGTTGCCGAGCGCTGCGGAGTTCCGTATGCCGCTGTGCTCACCAGAGCCTGTGTCTCCACCAGGAACGGGCGCACACCCTCAATGGCAGCACTGATGGCTACACCAGACAATCCGTCGTGGTCTTCCGTAAGGAGCAGTTCCGACGGATTGCTCACCTGTCTCAATCCTCCCTGCAGCATCTCATAGATACCGAGTTCCGAAGTGCTTCCGAATCGGTTTTTGATGCTTCGCAGGATGCGGTACATATAATGCTGATCACCCTCAAACTGGATGACGGTATCCACGATATGCTCCAGAATCTTCGGACCTGCCAGGGTTCCCTCCTTATTGATATGTCCAATCAGGATGACAGGGATACCGCTGGTCTTGGCAAATCTCAGGAGCGATGCAGCACATTCACGCACCTGTGAAACCGAACCCGGCGAACTATCCACACTCTCTGTAGCAATGGTTTGTATAGAATCGATAACTATCAGTTCTGGAGCCACTTGCTGAATATGGGAAAAGATTTTCTCCAACTGCGTCTCACAGAGAATGGTGATATGATCGAAGGCATTCTCCGGTGGGGTTCCTGCTAACGAAACAACGTCTTCTGCCGAAGTTCCCTTCAGCATCGCCTGTCCCTTCGCCAGTCTGTCAGCTCTCAACTTAATCTGATGAGCACTCTCCTCACCGCTCACATACAGCACCCTTCTATGTTTCATATTCAGGATAGTCTGCAGCGTAAGGGTACTCTTTCCGATACCCGGTTCACCGCCCAGCAGAGTGATGCTTCCCGGCACCATACCGCCACCCAGTACGCGGTTCAGCTCCTCGTCCATCATATCGATACGCGGCTCATCCACCGCCGAAATATCCTTCAGATTCATCGGCTTGGCATCTGCGTCGGAGTGTTGCCCACCAAACATGGTAGCAGCCCCGCCATGTCTCATGGTCATGCCAGCGCTTTTAGCCGCCTGCGAACCCGAATCAGCCGCAATGCGTATCTCCTTAAAAGTATTCCATTGTCCGCAGCTAGGGCATTTACCCATCCACTTGGCACTTTCCTGCCCGCAGTTGCTGCAAACGTATGCTATCTTATCTTTTGCCATAACGATTGAATTTGTCGGCAAAGGTACAGTTTTTTTTCTTTAAACGCTAAAAAAGTAACCATTTTTACATTTTATAACCATCGTTTTGCAAAGTAGATATGGCAAAAAAGCTTATCTACCACAAAAATTCTTTAAATCGTAGCAGAAAGATTTGGTAGTACCGATTATTTTTGTTACTTTTGCCTACGGAAAGAGTTTGTTACGACCCGACACCACTCCTATTTTATATAGTATGCACATAGGAGCCTGATAAGCTCACTAGTCGTAGGGCAAAGGTCGTTTCAGCAGTAAACAGGGTTAATAATATAATACTAATATAAAAATTTAGGTAAAATGAAAATTGAGAATTTTAACTTTGCTGGTCACAAGGCAATCGTACGCGTTGATTTCAACGTGCCATTGGATGAGAATGGTAATGTAACAGACGACACTCGTATCCGCGGTGCCCTCCCTACTTTGAAGAAGGTACTCGCAGACGGTGGTGCGCTCATCATGATGAGCCACATGGGTAAGCCAAAGGGCAAGGTTAAGCCTGAGCTTTCA
Source organism: uncultured Prevotella sp. (assembly GCA_900544825.1). Taxonomy (GTDB): domain Bacteria; phylum Bacteroidota; class Bacteroidia; order Bacteroidales; family Bacteroidaceae; genus Prevotella. Next base: position 8,818 of record UQWP01000039.1, read on the forward strand.
CTCTCTCAGATTGTTAAGAACGTATCAGACGCTCTCGGTGTAGAGGTTAAGTTTGCAAAGGACTGCGGTAACGCTGATGCTGAGGCTGCTGCCTTAAAGCCAGGTGAGGCTCTCTTGCTCGAGAACCTTCGTTTCTATCCTGAAGAGGAAGGCAAGCCAGTAGGTGTAGAGAAGGGTACTCCAGAGTTCGACGCTGCTAAGGCTGAGATGAAGGAGCGTCAGAAGAAGTTCGCTGCTAAGTTGGCTTCTTACGCTGACGTATATGTAATGGACGCATTCGGTACAGCTCACCGCAAGCACGCTTCTACAGCTGTCATCGCTGATTCTTTCGACAAGGATCACAAGATGCTTGGTTTCTTGATGGAGAAAGAGGTAAAGGCTGTTGACGCAGTTCTCGGCAACATCAAGCGCCCATTCACAGCTATCATGGGTGGTTCTAAGGTTTCTACCAAGATTGGTATCATTGAGAACTTGTTGACTAAGGTTGACAACCTGATTCTCTGCGGTGGTATGACTTATACATTCTCTAAGGCTCTCGGCGGCAAGATCGGTATGTCTATCTGCGAGGATGACAAGCTCGATGTAGCTCTCGACGTAATCAAGAAGGCTAAGGAGAACGGTGTAAACCTCGTACTCGGCACAGACTCTATCTGCGGTGACGACTTCAAGAACGACTGCAATACCCAGGTTTGCCCATCTAACGACATCCCTGACGGCTGGGAGGGTATGGACGCAGGTCCTGAGACTCGCAAGGCTTTCGCTGCAGCTATCAAGGGTGCTAAGACAATCCTCTGGAACGGTCCTGCAGGTGTATTCGAGTTCGACAACTTCGCTGGTGGTTCTAAGGCTATCGCTGACGCAATCGCTGAGGCTACTAAGGAAGGTGCATTCTCACTCATCGGTGGTGGCGACTCTGTAGCTTGTATCAACAAGTTCGGTTTGGCTGATCAGGTATCTTATATCTCTACAGGTGGTGGTGCTCTCCTCGAGGCTATCGAGGGTAAGGTATTGCCAGGTGTAGCAGCTATTGAGAAGTAATCAATAGGTATCTATATAAATTGAGTTCGGGGGCATCCCATCCGTGGATGTCCTCGAATTTTTCAGTATAAGATACCCCACCTTAATAATCACGATACAGTATTCCCTTTATTCAATATATTTAATTAAAACCGAAAAATTTAAAGAAATTAATGGATTGGATTATTAATCTTTTCACCAACACTGAGTCGGTGGCTCACATCGCCCTACTCTACGCAATCGTGATTGCGGTTGGTGTGTATCTGGGAAAGATCAAGATCGGTGGCATCTCGCTGGGTGTTACCTTCGTGCTCTTCGCAGGTATCCTGGCAGGCCACGTGGGCTTCACGGGTCCTAAGGAAATCCTTACCTTCGTGCAAGACTTCGGATTGATTCTCTTCGTCTTCATGATCGGTATGCAGGTGGGTCCTGGCTTCTTCGAGAGTTTCAAGAAAGGCGGTGTGACGCTGAACATGCTTTCTGCCACAGCTATCCTGCTCAACATCCTCGTGATGTTCGGATGCTATTACCTCTTCTTCGACACCAGCAACCCACAGAACCTGCCTATGATGGTGGGTACCCTCTATGGTGCGGTTACCAATACTCCTGGTCTTGGTGCTGCCAACGAGGCGCTGCTCAGTGTATTCCCTAACGGCGCTCCTAGCATTGCCAACGGTTATGCCTGCGCCTATCCTCTGGGTGTGGTTGGTATCATCGGTGCTACCATCCTCATCAAGTACATCACCCGCGTGGATATGGCTGCAGAAGAAGAGCAGCTCAACGAGGAGGAGGCTGCCAACCCTCATGCTAAACCTCACAACATGCACCTGCGCGTGGAGAATGCCTACATCGCAGGCAGAACGCTGAGAGAGGTATCTGAGTTCCTGAACCGAGATATCGTCTGCTCAAGACTCCTCCACGACGGAGAGGTGAGCATCCCAAACAGCAAGACAACCTTCGAGGTAGGCGACGAGCTGCTCGTGGTTTGTGCAGAGGCTGATGCCGAGGCTATCAAGGCTTTCATCGGTCCTGAGATTGATGCAGAGTGGGACCGCGAGAAGGATGAGGTTCAGCACTTCGTATCCAGAAGAATCATCGTTACCCGTCCTGAGATGAACGGTAAGACACTGGGTAAGATGCACTTCTCAAGTGTATATGGCGTGAACGTGACCCGTATTTCCCGTCAAGGTATGGATCTCTTCGCAAGCCGTAACCACCACTTCCACGTGGGCGACCGCGTGATGGTAGTAGGTCCTGAGGAGAATGTAAATCGTGTGGCTGAAATTATGGGTAACTCTGTAAAGCGCCTCGATGCGCCTAACATCGCTACCATCTTCATCGGTATCATGGTGGGTATCATCTTCGGTTCTCTCCCATTCGCTATCCCTGGCATGCCAGTGCCACTGAAGCTGGGTATCGCAGGTGGTCCGCTCATCATCGCCATCCTCATCGGCCGTTTCGGTTATCGCATGAAGCTGGTTACCTATACCACTACCTCCGCCAACATGATGCTGCGAGAGATAGGACTGGTACTCTTCCTGGCGAGTGTGGGAATCAAGGCAGGTGCCGGATTCTGGGACACAGTGGTTCAGGGCGACGGATTGAAGTATGTGGGATGCGGTTTCCTCATTACAGTCATTCCTATCCTCATCGTGGGTACCATCGCCAGACTGAAGTTCAAGTTCAATTACTTCACCATTATGGGTATGCTTGCCGGTACTTACACCGACCCTCCTGCACTGGCTTATGCCAACGCATCCTGCTCTAAGGAGGCTCCAGCCGTAGGTTACTCTACTGTATATCCATTGAGTATGTTCCTCCGTATCTTTACAGCCCAGATCGTGGTGCTGTTCTTCTGCGGAGCATAAACGCTTACAAAAGTTAACAAAACAACTAGTAATAGTTATAAATTATAAAAGAGGTGCACAAAAATAAAAAAATTGTGCACCTTTTTTGTTGTCTTTTCACAAATTATTCGTAACTTTGACGCATTAAAACAACAGACAAGAAAACCTAATGTGATTTTCTTAAAAATGAAACTTCTAAAACGTTGATATGCGTATGAAGAAATTGGGATTTTTGATAACCATGCTAGTCATCGCATCCTTGCCCGCTTGGAGCCAGGGAGCCAAGAGCATCCGTATTACGGAGGTGATGCCCCACAACCGTACCAACCTCGTGGATGAGTACGGTCAGCACAAACCATGGGTGGAATTGAGCAATTCCTCCTTTACCACGTATAACGTACGTGGTATGTTCCTAACCACCGACCGACGGGTTCTCAACAAGAATCTTTCGCCCGAAGCACGCCGGCAGCTGATGAGTCCCTTGCCGAACAACGAGCCCCGAACTACACTGGGCGGCAAGAAAAGCATCGTCATCTTCGACAGCAGTTCCTGGTACAAGGACGGCTGGAACGGGCAGCTTTGGAAAGCAAAGGATTCTTCCAACACAGGTCCTTTCCACCTCAATCTGATTCTACAGGAAAAGAAGCCTAACTGGATAGCCCTCTATGACGGAAATGCCGTGGACTTGATAGACTCCGTAAGCGTACCTGTATTGGCAGCCGACGAGAGCTACGAACTGAGCCAGGATTTCAAGATATGGAAGAAAGCCATAGCAGGAGCCATCACCCCGGGCTATCTGCCACAGCACGTAGGTCTGAGCAAGGCACAGCTTCTGAAGAAACAGGATCCATACGGCATCGGCATCTCCGTGCTTTCAATGGGCATCGTATTCTCATGTCTCGCCCTCCTCTTCGTCGTGTTCTGGGCATTCGGAGCCTACATGAAACACAAGCAGCGCATCGCCCGTGCTACAGAGAAGCATGCCACCTTATTATATAAGACCGGCAAGAAGACCATCGAGGTAACGCAAGACCTGAGTCATAAGACCAATATTCTGCTGAAGGATGGTCTGGAGACCAAGGGTATCGACAAGGAGATCTATATGGCGGTCATCTCGCTCGCCCTCAAGGAATACCTGGAGGATGTGCATGATGTGGAATCCGGCATCATCACCATCAAGCCTAAACAGACAAGATGGAATGCTCCGAAATTCAATAATGTTAAGTGAAGAACGAAAAGTGAAGAATTCTATTGCTTTACTTATCATAAAGTTCAAAGTTCAAAATTCAAAGGATATGAAGTATCAATATACAGTGAAAGGAGTCGATTACGAAGTCGAGATCCAGGATATAGAAGGCAACATCGCCAACGTAACCGTGAATGGCATCCCATTCGAAGTGGAAATGAAGCAGCCAGTGAAGGCTGGCAAGCAGAAAGTGAAATTGGGAGGAGAACAAACTGTAAAAAGCGAGAATAACAACAGTTCTTCCACTTCTGTAGCAAATGCTACAGCTGCGCCAACCGCCAAACCGGCTGCAGCAGCTGCCGGCAAGCCAGTGGTAGCCCCTCTGCCTGGCACCATCAACGAAATCAAGGTGAAGGTGGGCGACAAGGTTAACGCAGGCGATACCGTCGTGATCCTCGAAGCCATGAAGATGCAGAACAACATCGAGGCTGAGACTTCCGGAACCATCACCAGCATCAACGTGAATAAAGGCGATGCCGTGATGGAAGGAGATACACTAGTAACCATTAAATAGATAGCTTATGGATTTCATCATACAAAACTTCAATGAGTTCCTGACCTATACGGGCTTTGCGAATGCCACGGCAGGAAACCTCGCCATGATCGTGATAGGAATTATCTGCATCTGGCTTGCCATCAAGAAGGATTTCGAACCACTTCTCCTGGTGCCCATCGGACTGGGCATCATCCTGGGCAACATCCCCTTCCGTGCCGATGCCGGACTCGAAATTGGACTATACGAAGATAATTCCGTTCTGAACATCTTCTATCAGGGAGTAAGACAGGGCTGGTATCCCCCACTCGTCTTCCTGGGTATCGGAGCGATGACCGACTTCTCGGCATTGATTTCCAACCCGAAGCTGATTCTGATTGGAGCCGCCGCACAGTTTGGCATCTTCGGTGCCTATATGATAGCACTGGCTCTGGGATTCGAACCGAACCAGGCTGCAGGTATCGCCATCATCGGTGGTGCCGACGGACCAACCGCCATCTTCCTGAGCAGTAAGTTAAGTCCTAACCTGATGGGAGCCATCGCCGTTTGCGCCTACTCCTATATGGCTTTAGTGCCAGTGATTCAGCCTCCATTGATGCGACTGCTTACCACCAAGGAAGAGCGCGTCATCAAGATGAAGCCAGCCCGTCAGGTATCACAGACAGAGAAGATCCTCTTCCCAATCGTCGGTCTGCTACTCACCACTTTCATCGTACCATCAGGTCTGCCATTGCTCGGTATGCTTTTCTTCGGAAATCTCCTGAAGGAAAGTGGAAAGACGACTAGACTTGCCAAGACGGCAGGCAGCAGTCTGAATGATATCGTGGTGATGCTGCTCGGCTTGACCGTAGGTTGTTCTACCCAGGCATCAGAGTTCCTGACCCTGAACACCATCAAGATCTTCGCCCTCGGTGCCCTGGCATTCATCATCGCATCAGCCAGCGGTATTCTCTTCGTGAAACTGATGAACCTCTTCCTGCCAAAGGGCAAAAAGCTGAACCCACTGATTGGAAATGCCGGTGTGAGTGCCGTGCCAATGAGTGCCCGCATCAGCAACAACCTCGGTTTGGAATACGACCGTCACAACTTCCTGCTCATGCACGCCATGGGTCCAAATGTTGCAGGAGTCATCGGTTCCGCCGTAGCCGCCGGTGCCCTGCTGGGATTCTTTAATTAATCAATACGAAAAATGGGAACTTGCATTTGAGCAAGTTCCCATTTTTCGTATTTTCTATTTTCTAAAAAAGTTAACTCTTCCTGATCGTCATTTTGCCCTTGAGCGAGATGATGATTTCCACCTGATAACTCATGCTGCTGTCTGGCATAGCCAAAACCACTCTATAATGAAGACCATCGGTATCCACCTTTTTCAGTACGATATCACTCAAAATCGCCTGCTTCAGGAACTCAAGAGGAACCTGACCCTCGAAATCCTCCTTGCGGAAGTCACGGCCGAAAATTTTGCTGGCACCCCGGTAGATGTTCACGTTCACGATATTATCGTAATAGACATTATCCACTTCTACACCATCATCATTATATGAACTCTTGAATACCTTATAGGTAGTAGGGTTCACCTGCACATAGAGATGCAGCTTCTCATCGCCTGCATACACCACAGAATCTCTCTTGATGAGCGTATTCTGGTTGAGAACCACCGGCTGATTATGCAGGAACTGCTGCAGATAAGAAGCATCATCTGTCTTGACGAGTTTCATGATATCACCATTCAACACCTTAAACTGGAAGATATGAGCAGCCTGCTTGATAATCGGATATTTGGTCGTATTGGCACCCTTCATCACCAGCGTATCGCCAGCAATATAGAAATATACCGGCTGGCTGGTAGAATCAGGATAGTAAATGGTATCACCCTTTACACGAAAGACAACATCATCCTCATCATCGCCATCCAACCAGATGCCCTGGAGCATTTTCTTGGCAGCTGTATCCTCCTTCACCTGGGTAGAATCCTTGCCCGCAGACTTCTGTCCGCAGCTGGCCATCGCCGCCAGAAGGCTTGCACACAACAATATGTTAATAACTTGTTTCATCTTTCCACGAAATCTTACTCAAAATATTCAGCCTCCTCAAAAGACAGCGCCTTGTTGAGGTCTTTTTCTGAGAGCAGCACATTTTCGCCCTCAATAGGCCATTTGATACCTATGGTTTCATCATTCCATCGGATGCTAGCCTCTGCCTGAGGAGCATAAGAGTTATCTACTTTATAAGTAAAGATTGCCTCGTCGCTGAGCACGAGAAAACCATGCGCAAAGCCACGAGGAATGAAGAACTGCAGCTTGTTCTCATCGCTCAGTTCCACCATTACATACTTGCCGAAGGTCTTGCTGCCCTTGCGCAGATCTACCGCCACATCGAGCACCTTGCCCTTGATGACACGCACCAGTTTAGCCTGCGAACTTTCGCCCTTCTGATAATGAAGGCCTCGAAGCACGCCTCTACTCGACATAGACTCATTGTCCTGCACAAACTCAACATGATAACCAATGTGGGCATCAAACTCAGCCTGTTTCCAAGCCTCGAAGAAGTAGCCTCTAGCATCATCAAACACTTTAGGCTGTATGACCCACACGCCTTCAATTTCGGTTTCTGTATATTCCATTGCTATATACTTGTTCTATTTTTAGTGGCAAAGATAATACTTTTTGGCGATATGACAAAACAAATTAAACTTTTTATCACTCCTTACGAAAATTTCCCTTAAAATAGTTGTCCAATTCCCAAAAAAGCCGTACCTTTGCAAAAGATATTCAGAAAAAGAAGATAAACATTTAGACGTGATAGAAATTAACCGACATATAGAAATTCTACTCTTGAGCAACGATTGTGTAATCGTACCAGGTTTTGGTGGATTCATGGCTCATCATATAGATGCACGTTACGATGGCAGAGACAATATGTTTTTGCCACCGCTGAGAACCGTGGGATTCAATCCACAGCTCACGATGAACGATTCTCTCCTCGCACTCTCGTACGTGGAGACTTACGATATCAGCTACCCAGAGGCATTGCGCCGTATTGAGGATGAGGTGGTTGAAATCAGACAATCATTGGAAAACGAAGGTAAATTCGAAATAGAAAATATCGGTATGCTCTTCCTCAACGATGATGGAAACATCAGTTTCGAACCATGCGAGGCAGGCATTCTTACTCCAGACTTCTATGGTTTGGGAGGTTTCGATATGCTTCCTATCGCACAGATTGAAAATGGTGAACAGCAGAACGAGAATCAAAACGTGGCTATGACTGTAAATCTTGTCAAAGAGGAACAGCCTGTAAGAAACGAGACAGAAGCACCAGCTGCTCCAGCCAACAATTCTGTATTCATCGCAGAAGAAGAGGAAAAGGCTGAGTTCATCAGCATCAAGAAGAGCTGGCTGCGCAACATGGCAGCAGCCTGCATCGCCCTCATCGCCTTCTTCACCATCTCTACTCCACTCGGAAGTCCTACTATCGAGAAGAGCCAGATTGATACCGGAATGCTCACCCGCATCATGCCTAAGGAGATGACTCCGGTAAAAAGCAACGAGCTGATGCTCCCTACGGATGAACCGAAGCTGATGGAGACCACTCCTACCGACAAGGCTGAAAAGACTCCGGCAATGGCACAGGATAGCGAGATTGCTACTCCATCTGCCTCTTATTACAGCATCGTATTGGCAAGCCGCGTAACCAAGCGCAATGCAGCCAGCTACGTAGAGTACTTGCAGGGCAAGGGCTTCAAGGAGGCTAGAGTGCTGATTACAGACAACAACGTAAAGGTGATTTATGGCAACTACCGCTCTGAGAGCGAGGCATATAACACCCTCAACCGACTCCACACCAACGAGGCTTTCACTGATGGCTGGATTACAAAGGTAAAGGAATAGGATAGAGTTTAGAGTTAAGAGTTTATAATTTATAGTTGATAGGAGGAGATTTATCCTCTTATACATTATTATATATAGAAAGAAATTAAGGAAAGAAAAAAAATAGATATGAAAAGAGTACGTTGCCCTAAATGCGATAATTTCATCACGTTCGACGAGACCAAATACGAGGCAGGTCAGAGCCTTGTCTTCGTTTGCCCTAATTGCAACAAGCAGTTTGGCATCCGTATGGGCATATCCAAGCTCCGCGAAACCCGCAAGGAAGAGAAGCTTGATGAAAATGCCAACGAGAATGGCGTAGGCTCCATCGTAGTCATCGAAAACGTATTCGCCTACAAGCAGGTCATCCCTTTGCAGATGGGCGACAACGTCATCGGAAGATATATGAAGAACAGTGGCATCAACTGCCCTATCGAGACCGTAGATCCGAGTGTAGATATGAACCACTGCGTCATCAATGTAAGCCGCGACAAGAAAGGAAGACTGAAATATGTGCTCCGCGATGGTCCTAGCTACACCGGCACCTTCGTAGATAACGAAATTCTGGGCGACCGTGAGCGCCGTGTCATCGAAGACGGCACCCTTTTCACCATCGGAGCCACCAGCATCATCCTCCGCACAGCAGACAGCGAGGAGGAATAACGGGAAAATAACAAGTTGAAATAAAACCAAGGGTTAGAGTAGGAAAAATCTTACTCTAACCCTTTTTTACTGATAAACACGTATAAATATACCAATTATTCTTACTTTCTGCAAGAAATTATCGCAATATAGTAATCTTTTTGCTAATATTTTCGTTAGATTGAAAGAAAATATGTACCTTTGCAACAGAAATTAGCAATACGTGGGACCAACACTCCCGATACGTACAAAAAACAGAAGAATTACGTTAGGTTATGGATGTAGCAATCGTAAAATACAATGCCGGAAATATCTATTCCGTAGTCAACGCAATGAAGCGTTTGGGCATAGAACCAGTACTCACTGATGATGCCGAAATGCTCCAGAAGGCAGACCGCGTGCTGTTTCCAGGTCAGGGTCAGGCAAGGGAAGCCATGGAGTATCTCAAGGCTCACCAGCTGGATCAGGTGATCAAGAATCTCAAGCAACCCGTATTGGGCATTTGCGTGGGACAGCAACTGCTGTGCCGACATTCGGAAGAAGGCGACGTAGATTGCATCGGCATCTTCGATGTGGACGTGAAGCGATTCCAGCCACAGAAGCACGAAGACAAGGTACCGGCCATGGGATGGAACGAGATATACGATCTGAAGACGGAGCTTTACAAGGGATTATCCCATCCCTACTCCTATTTCGTGCACAGCTACTATGTGCCACTCTGCGAGGAGACCATCGCCAAGGCTGATTACATTCTGCCTTACAGCGCATCGCTCCATAAAGACAACTTCTATACCTGCCAGTTCCATCCGGAAAAGAGCGGAAAGGTAGGAGAACAGATTTTAAAGAACTTCCTGGAAATGTAAGAGGGGAATCCTGCCAAGCAGATTTCCTGATGATATGAAATAGGATTTAAAGCAATAAAAAAAATATGATAGAATTAATTCCTGCCATCGACTTGATAAATGGCCAGTGCGTTCGCCTGACAAAAGGCGATTACGACCAGAAGAAGGTCTATAACGACAATCCGGCAGAAGTAGCCAAAGACTTCGAGAAGCTGGGATTCAAGCGACTCCACGTTGTGGATCTGGACGGAGCCAAGTCGAAGCATATCGTAAATGATGCTGTACTGAAGGCAATTACCACCGAAACGAATCTGACAGTAGATTTCGGAGGTGGTATCAAGACCGAGAAAGACATCGAGAAGGCATTCGCTGCAGGAGCCAGTATGGTAACCGTAGGCAGCATCGCCGTTACCAATCCTGATCTCTTTATGGAGTGGATAGATAAATATGGTGCCGACAAACTCATCCTCGGAGCCGACGTAAGAAACGGCAAGATTTCTATCAATGGATGGAAAGAGGATTCATCAGAAGACCTCCTCCCCTTCCTCAAGAAATACATCGACAAAGGTGTGCGCTATGTGCTCTGCACGGAAATCAGCAAGGATGGCACCCTGCAGGGTCCTGCCATCGAGCTATACAAAGAGATCATGGCAGCCTATCCTCAGCTTCACCTCATCGCCTCGGGCGGAGTGAGCTGCAATGAAGACATCGAGGCTCTGGAAGCTGCCGGCATCCCTGCCGTAGTCTTCGGCAAGGCTTTCTACGAAGGTAAGATAGATGTTGAAAAGTTAGGAGTTAAGTAATCATAAAGTTCAAAGTTCAATGGTCAAAGTTCAAAGTAACAAAGGTTTGGCAAAGCGAATCGTCCCTTGCCTCGACGTGAAAAACGGAGAGACCGTGAAGGGAACGAACTTCGTGAACCTGAGAAGCGCAGGCGACCCGGTAGAACTGGGCAAGGCCTATAGCGATGCAGGTGCCGATGAACTCGTATTCCTCGACATTACCGCCAGCTTCGAAGAGCGCAAGACCTTTACAGATATGGTAACTCGCGTAGCTGCCGAAATCAATATCCCATTTACCGTGGGTGGCGGCATCAACGAGCTGAAGGATGTAGATCGACTCCTCAATGCAGGTGCCGACAAGGTGAGCATCAACAGTGCAGCCATCCGACATCCGGAGCTTATCAACGAGATAGCCAACCATTACGGCTCACAGGTCTGCGTCTGCGCCATCGATGCCCGTCTCGATCCTGACGGCTGGCATTGCTACGTGAAGGGCGGAAGAGAGCGAGTAGAACTCGGTCTGTTTGATTGGGCAAGAGAAGTTGCCGACCGTGGTGCCGGCGAGATTCTCTTCACCAGTATGGACCACGATGGCGTGAAGCAAGGCTTTGCCAATGAAGCCCTCGCCCACCTTGCTGAGGAAGTAAGCATTCCTATCATTGCATCGGGTGGAGCTGGCAAGATGGAGCACTTCCGCGATGCCTTCACCCTGGGAAAGGCTGATGCAGCACTGGCAGCCAGCGTTTTCCACTTCGGTGAAATCGCCATACCTGACCTGAAAAGTTACCTCCGAAAAGAAGGCATCAACGTCAGGTTGTAAAACGGAGCCTTAAGGGAAAATATATTTTTCCTTAAGGATAGATAAATCCCCTATAATAGGGCGGATTGGCAATGGAGTAAGAAAACAATAAAATTGTAAAGATAAAATGGAAATAGATTTTGAAAAAATGGGCGGACTTGTTCCTGCCATCATCCAGGACGCTGTAACCAAGAATGTCCTGATGCTGGGATTCATGAACAAAGAAGCATACGATAAAACCATCGAAACCAAGAAGGTTACCTTCTGGAGCCGTTCTCGCAACTGTCTTTGGACCAAGGGCGAGACCTCAGGAAACTTCCTTAATCTGGTAAGCATTCAGATAGACTGCGACAACGATACCTTCCTGGTAAAGGTTCATCCAGATGGTCCTACCTGCCATAAAGGCACCGATACCTGCTGGGCAGAGGAGAATACGCTGAACCCTATCCTCTTTCTCTCAGAGTTGCAGGACTTCATCGACAAGCGCCACGAGGAGATGCCTGAGGGCAGCTACACCACCAGCCTCTTCAAGAAAGGCGTGAACAAGATGGCTCAAAAGGTTGGAGAAGAAGCCATTGAGACGGTTATCGAAGCTACCAACGGCACCGATGACAAGCTCATCTACGAGAGTTCCGACCTGCTCTACCACCTCATCGTACTGCTCACCAGCAAGGGCTTGCGAATCGAGGATGTAGTAAAGGAACTCCAGATGCGACACGACCCAGAATGGGATAAGAAGCGCCGCGTAGCAAAGAGCAAGGGAGAAATGAAATAGCCCCAAAAGCTTTCAAGAACATTAAATAAAGGAGAAAAAATTAGGATGTTAATAGATTATCAAAACGTCAGCATATACCAAGCCGACAAGTGCGTGCTCAAGGGCATCAACTTCCATGTGGATGAAGGAGAGTTCGCTTATCTTATCGGAAAAGTGGGCTCGGGAAAGAGTTCACTCCTGAAGACCCTCTACTGCGAGCTCGACCTCGTGGAGGGTGAAACCGACAAGGCAGAAATCCTTGGCAGAGACCTCAAGACCATCCGCCGCAAGGACATTCCAGCCCTGCGCAAGGAACTGGGCATCATCTTCCAGGACTTCCAGTTGCTCCACGACCGCAGCGTACGCAAGAACTTCGAGTTCGTGCTCAAGGCTACCAAATGGAAAAACAAGAAGGACAGAGACAAGCGCATTGAGGAAGTGCTCAACGAGGTGGGCATGATTGAGAAGATCGACAAGATGCCTCACGAGCTCTCCGGTGGAGAACAGCAGCGTGTGGCCATCGCCCGTGCCCTGCTCAACAATCCGAAGATCATCATCGCTGATGAGCCAACGGGAAATCTCGACCCGGAGACCGCCAGCAACATCGTGGGACTGCTCAAGGATATCACCAAACAGGGTACAGCTGTAGTGATGACAACCCATAACATCCCAATGCTCGACAAGTTCCCTGGCATCGTATATCGCTGTAAGGATGGTTTACTCCACGACGTGACCAACGAGTACAACCACATCGACCTGACAGAAGATGGCGAGGAGAATTAGACGGGTAAAATGCAACAAAAGAACAATAAAAATTAAACATTAATATAATATTACGACTATGAAGGTAATGAAATTCGGAGGTACTTCTGTAGGCTCACCAGAGCGTATGAAGGGAGTAGCCTCTTTGGTTACAGAATCAGGTGAACCAACTTTCATCGTATTGTCTGCGATGAGCGGTACAACAAACTCTCTCGTTGAGATCTCTGACTATCTCTACAAGAAGAACCCAGAGGGCGCCAACGAGGTAATCAACAACTTGGAGAAGAAATACATGCAGCACGTGGAGAATCTCTACTCTACTGATGAGATGAAGAAGACTACACGCGAGTTCCTGCAGGGCGAGTTCAACTATCTCCGTTCATTTACCAAGGATCTCTTTACTTCTTTTGAGGAGAAGAGCATCGTGGCTCAGGGCGAGATTATGAGCACCAACATGGTTGTAAACTACTTGAAGGAACAGGGTGTAAAGGCTGTATTGCTCAGCGCATTAGACTTTATGCGCACCGACAAGAATGCAGAGCCAGACCCACAGTACATCAAGGAGAAGCTCTCTGCCATCATGGAGGAGAACCAGGGCTATCAGATCTACATCACCCAGGGCTTCATCTGCCGCAACGCATACGGCGAGGTAGATAACCTGCAGCGTGGTGGTAGCGACTACACCGCATCACTCATCGGTGCAGCTCTCCCAGCAGACGAGATTCAGATCTGGACAGATATCGACGGTATGCACAACAACGACCCTCGCGTGGTAGAGCACACAGAGGCAGTCCGCCAGTTGAACTTCGAGGAGGCTGCAGAGTTGGCTTATTTCGGTGCCAAGATTCTCCACCCTACCTGCGTTCAGCCAGCCAAGTATGCCGGCATCCCAGTTCGTCTGAAGAACACCATGGATCCTAAGGCAGATGGTACCATCATCGACAACGTCATCGTACGTGGCAAGATCAAGGCTGTAGCTGCCAAGGACAACATCACTGCTATCAAGATCAAGAGTAGCCGCATGTTGCTCGCTACAGGTTTCCTCCGCAAGGTATTCGAAATCTTCGAGAGCTACCAGACTCCTATCGACATGATTGCTACATCTGAGGTAGGTGTGAGCATGAGTATCGATAACGACGCTCACCTCAATGACATCGTCAACGAGCTGAAGAAGTATGGTACAGTAACCGTAGATTCAGACATGTGCATCATCTGCGTGGTAGGTGATCTGGACTGGAGCAACGTAGGCTTCGAGACCATCGCTACCGATGCAATGAAGAACATCCCGGTACGTATGATTTCTTACGGTGGCAGCAACTACAACATCTCATTCCTCATCAGAGAGAGAGACAAGAAGCAGGCTCTGCAGAACTTGAGCAACGTATTGTTCGAGAAGTAATTACATATTCAATATCTCCGCCCATCAGGGGCGGAGATATATTCTGATTTAACTATATAAGATATAAACAATAAGCATAAGCGAAATGAAAGGTACATTTCCAATAGATAAGTTTCAGGAGATACAGACTCCGTTCTACTACTACGACACCAACGTGTTGCGCCAAACCTTGAAGACCATCAACGCAGAGGCTGGCAAGCACGAGGGCTTTGAGGTACACTATGCCGTGAAGGCAAATGCCAACCCTAAGGTGCTCAACATCATCTGCCAGGCTGGTTTGGGTGCCGACTGTGTGAGCGGAGGAGAAATTCAGGCTGCCATCAACGCAGGTTTCCCTGCCAATAAGATTGTGTATGCCGGTGTAGGCAAGAGTGATTGGGAAATCAACCTTGGTTTGGACAAGGGCATCTTCTGCTTCAATGTAGAGAGCATCCCGGAATTGGAAATCATCAACGAACTTGCCGAGAAGAAAAACAAGATTGCACAGGTTTGCTTCCGCATCAACCCAGACGTTGGTGCTCATACCCATGCCAACATTACAACAGGTTTGGCTGAGAACAAGTTTGGTATCGCCATGCGCGATATGGAGAGCGTAATTGAGGAGGCTTCCAAGATGAAGAACATCAAGTTCCTGGGTCTGCACTTCCACATTGGTAGCCAGATACTTGATATGGGTGACTTCGAGGCTCTCTGTAACCGAATCAACGAGCTGCAGAATCAGCTGGAGGCTCACCACATCGAGGTGAAGAACATCAATGTAGGCGGTGGATTGGGTATCGATTACAACCATCCAAACCGTGTGCCAATTCCAGACTTCAAGGATTACTTCGATACATACGCCAAGAAGTTGAAGTTGCGTGATGGACAGAAGTTACACTTCGAGTTGGGCCGTGCCGTAGTGGGTCAGATGGGTTCACTCATCACCAAGACTCTCTATATCAAGCAGGGCACAGCCAAGCAGTTTGCCATCGTAGATGCAGGTATGACCGATCTGATCCGTCCTGCCCTCTATCAGGCATATCACAAGATAGAGAACATCTCTAGCGATGAACCTGTGGAGACATACGATGTAGTAGGTCCGATCTGCGAGTCGAGCGATGTATTCGCCAAGGCTATTGATCTGAACAAGACCCATCGTGGCGACCTCATTGCCCTCCGCTCTGCCGGAGCCTATGGTGAGATCATGGCGAGCCAGTATAACTGTCGCCAGTTGCCAAAGGGCTATATCACAGAAGACTTTTAATTCTGTTAAGAGTTCACAGTTAAGAGTTGGGAGTAAGGAGTCATTCCTTTCTCCAACTTTCTTTATTACGAGAAAAAGATAATGATGACAATTAGTTTAACAACTATCATAGCAGGCGCAGTAGTGGTATTATTGGCAATCCTCGGATCGCTGATAAATCCATTTCTGCGCTCGTTGCGTTTTACTGACGAGGAGGAATCCCTGGAATCCAGAGAACCTATCTCGGTGATTATCACCGCTCACGACAATCTCTACGAACTGGAGCATAATCTCCAGATGTTCCTGCAGCAGAAATATCCTGCCAACTATCAGGTAATCGTGGTTTGCCAGAGCACAGATGGTGAGACCCAGGACTATCTGAAGCGTATGGCTGCAGAGAATCCTCACCTATATTATACGTATATTCCGGAAAGCTCCCGCTATATGAGCAGAAAGAAGCTGCAGATTACACTGGGCGTGAAGGCTGCCAAGTATGAGTGGATCATCCTCACCGAACCAACCTGCACCCCATCCAACGACAAGTGGCTCTATACGATGACCCGCAACTGCCAGGAGCCTAACCATCTGGTCCTGGGCTATGTAGCTTTAGACGAAGCAACCAAGGGTGTTCGCCGATTCGACAGCATCCGCAAGGCATTCTATCTGCTCCGCCGTGCACAGCACAGTTACGGCTACCGCACCCACATGCCAAACGTAGCCTTCCGCAAGAGCGACTTCATGCGCGAGCAGGGCTATCAGGGCAACCTGGAGTATGTGCGCGGAGAATATGACTTCCTGGTCAACAAGTATGCTGCCTACGGAGATACTGCCGTAGAGCTCGACTGCGATGCATGGCTCATCCACGATGAACCAACCGACAAGGCTTGGCACAACGCCCACCTTTACCTCCAGGCATCACGCAAGAGTCTGACCAGAGCCAAGTCGATGATGTCGCTGATGGCAATGGATCATCTCTTCCCTCACCTCAGTCTCATCGCCTCGCTGGCAGCGCTGGCATACGCCATTCTGATGCAAGACTGGATTCTGACTGGCATTGCAGGTTTCGCCCTGCTTCTGCTCCTGATTCTCCGCACCGTCATCGCCCACAAGGCCATCAAGCATTTCGACGATGACATCTCTATCCTGAAGCTGCCATTCTATGAGTATGGCATCATCTGGAGAAATCTTGCCAACAAGATAAGATACTGGCGTGCAGACAAGAACGACTTCACCAGTCATAAACTGTAGGATTCTAGAATCAACAAGCAAACTTAAATAACGATGAAAGTATATTTGTTCATTTCCAAACATAAGAAGACGCTGAAGATGTATCTTCCTTACATCGAAGCGCTGCAGCAGAAGCTCGACATCACCAAGAACCTGGTAGATGCCGATATCGTGATGATACTGGGAGCATGGACAAGACAAGGTGCCCAGCTAGCCAGAATGTCTCGCAAGATGGGCATCCCCTACATCGTTTGCCCACTCGGCGACCTCTCAGAGCGCAACTGCCGGAATCCGCATTTCAAGCGCAGTCTGCAGACCCTGATGTACCAGAAGGCGATGTACAGGCATTCTGACCTCATCATCGCCACTACCCCATTGGAGAAAAGCTTTCTGGAGAAACTCGGATGGAACAAGCACATCACGCTCATCCGATACTTCGGCTATAGTCATCTCATCACCGAAGACGGTACGATGGAAGACTGGCAGGAGACAGATGCCTCTACCCTCGCCGACTTCGAGCGCAGGAAGGCAGAAGCCATCGCCCAGCAGACCCAGCATGCCATCATCGCCCAGATCATGCAGATTCAGAGCAGAATGCCGCATAAGAACATCCCACAGAAGTATCTCGACGACCTGCATACCTTATTATATGCAGACGATTATGATGAGGATGCCATCCATGAGGAACTGAAGAAGCTGAAACTCGACAGCTATGCCGCCTCCGTATTCCAGGCGATGACCGACAAAACGGGACTTACCGAGGGATTTATGCCACTTCCTGCCAAAAAAGACAGAAAAAGCAAGGAGATTCTGAAGTATGTGAAGTAAGAAGCTGACAGTAGTTGACCTGCATCAAGGGGCAAGCTGACAGTAGTTGACTTGTATCAAAAAATCGCTTTCTTTCATCATTTTGTCACCCATTTGTTACCCGAATTCAAAAAAAAGGCATTACCTTTGCACTCGTAAAGATGAAACAAGAGATCTTGAGTATGCGAGATGAGAAGTCTTATATATATAAAAAAGATGAGAAATCTCAAGTACAGGAGATGGAAGGTTTCAGGTAAGAGAGATTGTAAAAGGATAACATGTAGAACAGGAGACCGAAAATGCGACGGCTCCACAAAGATTGAGAAAGGAAACAAGTTATGATGACAACAGTAATGGCACTCGCAGTAGTAGCAATTATGATTGCTAAGGCAATCAATGTAAACAACCACATCGAGATGGGTAAGTAATTACTCCATCCCCTTGTAGGAAAAAGAATGAAAGAAGAGCCCGATGAGGCTCAAGTATTAACGAAAAAGAAAGAAAGGATAACGATTATGAAGACAATGTTGAAAGAAATCAAGAAGGTCATGAAGGCATTTATTGCAAACTATCTGAATGCAATGTCACTTTATGGCGAAGCTATTTGCAAAGGTCGTGGTTGTGCTTGCGCATAATCACTTGAAATATAAAGGAAGCGTGCTGGTATTTACTTACCGGCACGCTTTTTTCGTTGCCTCCTGCGTTAATATAGATTAAATAATCCGTCTTTTCTACGATAATTCGGAAATTATCTATACTTTTGCATCTGAAATTATCACGGGGGTGCTGAGCAATCGGCTGAGATTATACCCATTGAACCTGAAGCAGGTAATGCTGCGCAGGAAATATGATAGATCGTTTTACACCCAGCAGAGATTAATGTAATCGACTCTTGCTTCCCTACAACCCCTTTGCTTTCATCAGGCATACCCCCGTGTTGACAATTGTAAATTTATAAATGTAAACATAGGAACAGATTATGAAAGTTATCATCAACAGCAAAGAAACAGAGATTCAGGCAAAGACCGTCAAGGAACTTGCCCAGGAACTCGATTTTCCAGCTACAGGTTGCGCTGTAGCCATCAGTAACGAGATGGTGCCTCGTGACGAGTGGGAAAGCCACGTGATTCAGGAGGGTGCCGACATCGTGATTGTAAAGGCATTCTGCGGAGGATAAGGAATGGCTAAAATATCATTAGACAGATTTCAACTGCAGTTCATCTCTCATCAGAATGAGAAGAAGAGTTATCTCGATGGTATCCGTGAGGCTCTGGCTGGCGGATGCAAGTGGATTCAGCTCCGCATGAAGGGTGCCACCGATGAAGAGGTGTGCCCTATAGCCCTGAAGGTCAAGGAATGGTGCAAGGAGCAGAATGCAACCTTCCTCATCGATGACAGAGTGCAGTTGGTGAAGGAATTGCGGATAGACGGCGTGCATCTGGGCAAGAACGATATGCCGATTGCCGAGGCTCGCAAGATTCTGGGCGATGACTTCATCATCGGCGGTACGGCAAATATCTTCGAGGATGTGAAGGCTCACTATGAGGCTGGTGCCGACTACATCGGTTGCGGACCGTTCCGCTTCACCACCACCAAGGAGAAGCTCTCTCCTATCCTCGGTCTTGAAGGATATCGCGAAATCATCCAGAAGATGAAGGCAGAAAATATCGATATCCCTATCGTTGCCATCGGAGGCATCACCAAGGAGGATATTCCCGAAATCATGAAGACGGGAGTAAACGGCATCGCACTCAGCGGATGCATCCTCAATGCCAAAGATCCAGCATCAGAAACCCATGATATCATGGGAATCCTGGAGAGATGCCGATAAGCAAGCATCTGATGAAAGAACTCAGATAAACAAACAGCTGATGGAGGAAATCAAATAGCAAACATTTAAAAATAAGAATAACGAAAAATGGAAAAATTAGTAATTGCAGGACGAGAGTTCAACTCCCGCCTCTTCCTCGGAACAGGAAAGTTCAACAACAACCAGCTCATGGCTGAAGCAATCAAGGCTTCTGAAACAGAAATGGTAACCGTTGCCATGAAGCGTATCGAACTCGAAGATAAGCAGGACGACCTGCTCTCTCATATCGTGCAGAACCCAAATATCCAGCTTCTTCCTAACACCAGTGGCGTGCGCAACGCTGAGGAAGCTGTCTTCGCAGCTCAGATGGCTCGCGAGGCTTTCGGAACCAACTGGCTCAAGCTCGAAATCCACCCAGACCCTCGTTACCTCCTTCCAGACTCTATCGAGACGCTGAAGGCTACCGAGAAACTGGTGAAGCTCGGTTTCGTGGTATTGCCATATTGCCAGGCAGACCCTACCCTCTGCAAGCACCTCGAAGAGGCTGGTGCTGCTACCGTGATGCCACTTGCTGCACCTATCGGTACCAACAAGGGATTGAGAATGAAGGATTTCCTGCAGATCATCATCGAGCAGGCTACTGTTCCTGTGGTAGTAGATGCAGGTATCGGTGCGCCTAGCCACGCAGCCGAAGCTATGGAGATGGGTGCCAGCGCTTGCTTGGTTAACACCGCCATTGCCGTTGCAGGTGATCCTGTAGAGATGGCTAAGGCATTCAAGGAAGCAGTAGTATGCGGTCGCCGTGCTTACGAGGCAGGTCTCGGAGCCATCAGCGATTGTGCCGAGGCAAGTTCACCTCTCACCGCATTCCTGAACGACTAATTACACATTATTATATATATCAACAGGATATATTTCGACTGATACATTATAAAAAAATAACAACGACATAAACATGCCAAACGATAAGAAAGCTTACGCCCAGAGAGAAAAGGCGTATATGCAGGGAAAACTTTTCCCACAAATCAAGGTTGGAATGACCAAGGTAAACCTCACTCCTACTGTTGTGAAGGATGAGCGCGGCATTCCTCATACAGAGCCAAATGCTCCGGTTTACATCTACGATACCAGCGGTCCTTACAGCGACCCTAACTATCAGGTAGATTTGAAGAAGGGCTTGCCAAGAATGCGCGAGCAGTGGATTCTCGACCGCAACGATACCGAGCTGCTCAAAGAGATTACCAGCGAGTATGGCAAGCAGCGTCTTGCTGACCATAGCCTCGACCACCTCCGCTTCGAGCACATCCAGTTGCCTCGCCGCGCACAGGCTGGCAAGCACATCACCCAGATGGCTTATGCCAAGGCGGGCATCATCACTCCAGAGATGGAGTACGTGGCTATCCGCGAGAACATGAACTGCCAGGAGTTGGGCATCGATACCCATATCACCCCTGAGTATGTTCGCCAGGAGATTGCACGTGGACGTGCCGTTCTTCCTGCCAACATCAACCACCCGGAGAGCGAACCGATGATTATCGGCCGCAACTTCCTCGTGAAGATCAATACCAACATCGGTAACTCTGCCACTACTTCCAGCATCGAGGAAGAGGTGGATAAGGCTGTATGGTCTTGCAAGTGGGGAGGCGATACTTTGATGGACCTCTCTACCGGCGACAACATCCACGAAACCCGTGAATGGATTGTGCGCAACTGCCCTGTACCAGTAGGAACCGTGCCTATCTACCAGGCTTTGGAGAAGGTAAACGGCAAGGTAGAGGATCTGAACTGGGAGGTATTCCGTGATACTCTCATCGAGCAGTGTGAGCAGGGTGTTGACTACTTCACCATCCATGCCGGCATCCGTCGCCACAATGTGCATCTCGCCGATAGCCGTCTCTGCGGAATCGTGAGCCGTGGCGGTAGTATCATGAGCAAGTGGTGTCTCTACCACGACCAGGAGAGCTTCCTCTATGAGCACTTCGACGACATCTGCAACATCGTGGCACAGTACGACGTTGCCCTTTCTTTGGGCGATGGTCTGCGTCCTGGCTGTATTGCCGATGCCAACGATGCAGCCCAGTTTGCCGAGTTGGATACCATGGGCGAGCTCGTTACCCGTGCCTGGGACAAGAACGTACAGGCATTCATCGAGGGTCCTGGCCACGTACCATTGCAGAAGATCAAGGAGAACATGGAGCGCCAGCTCGACCACTGTCACGAGGCACCATTCTACACCCTCGGCCCATTGGTTACCGATATCGCTCCAGGTTACGACCACATCACTTCAGCCATCGGTGGCGCCCAGATAGCATGGCTCGGCACCGCAATGCTCTGCTATGTAACACCTAAGGAGCACCTCGCATTGCCTAACAAGGAAGATGTGCGCACAGGTGTGGTAACCTATAAGATTGCCGCTCATGCAGCCGATTTGGCAAAGGGTCATCCAGGCGCAACCATCCGCGACAACGCCCTCTCTAAGGCACGTTTCGAGTTCCGCTGGAGAGACCAGTTCCACCTCTCTCTCGACCCAGAGCTCGCCTTGAAGTATTTCGAGGAGGCAGGTCATACAGACGGTGAGTACTGCACCATGTGTGGTCCAAACTTCTGCGCAGCCAAGTTGACACACGATTTGAGAAAGTTTAAAAAGTAAGAAAATGTTTTCAGACGAATTAAAGAAAATCAGTTGGGAGGAGACCACGGAGCGCATTGCTCGAATGACCGATAACGATGTGCGCCGTGCCCTTGCCAAGGACCATTGCGATGTGAACGACTTCATGGCGCTGCTTTCACCGGCAGCCGAGCCATACCTGGAGGTAATGGCGCGTCTTTCCCGCAAATATACCGAGGAGCGCTTCGGCAAGACCATGTCGATGTTCATTCCTCTCTACATCACCAATTCATGCTCTAACTCCTGCGTGTATTGCGGTTTCCATCGTGAGAATCCGATGGCCCGCACCATCCTCACCCCAGAGCAGATTGAGAATGAGTACAAGGCCATCAAACAGCTGGCTCCATTCGAGAACATCCTTCTCGTTACGGGCGAGAACCCGGCCAAGGCTGGCACCGCTTATCTTGCCAAGGCAATCGACATCGCCAAGAAGTATTTCTCTAACGTGAAGATCGAGGTGATGCCACTCTCTACAGAGGATTACAAGACCCTCGCCGACCATGGTATGAACGGAGTCATCTGTTTCCAGGAGACCTACAACCACGAGCACTACAAGCTCTACCACCCACGTGGTATGAAGAGTAAGTTTGAGTGGCGCTGCGATGGTTTCGACCGCATGGGTATGGCAGGCGTTCACTCCATCGGTATGGGTGTGCTCATCGGATTGGAGAAGGAGTGGCGCACGGATGTTGTGATGATGGCTCATCACCTGCGCTACCTGCAGAAGCACTACTGGAAGACCAAGTACAGTGTGAACTTCCCTCGTATGCGCCCTGCACAGAACGAAGGTTTCCAGCCAAACTGCTTCATGACCGATAAGCAGTTGGCACAGGCTACTTTCGCCATGCGTATCTTCGACCACGATGTAGATATCTCCTACTCTACCCGTGAGCCAGCCTACATCCGTGACAACATGGCAACATTGGGTGTCACCACCATGTCGGCAGAATCAAAGGTAAATCCTGGTGGTTACCATACTTATCCTCAGGCACTGGAGCAGTTCACCGTGAGCGATGAGCGTACCGCCAAGGTAATCAATGCGAGATTGAAGGAATTGGGCAGAGAGCCAGTCTGGAAGGATTGGGATGCATCCTTTGATTTGTTTGGAAATATCGCAAACGGATAAGATAAACATATAGATATAAAAAAGCGCCTTGAATGATTTCAAGACGCTTTTTTTATATCATTTTATGAATAGTTTTATCATTAAATAATGAATAGCTTATTCCTTATATACTGAATAGCTTATTCCTTCAACCATCCCCCTATCAGGTCGATGATTTCCTGTCTTGTTGGCTCAGGGAACGAGAGGATGCGGGTGAGATGCGAACCGCCATGACACATATAGACATGCAGGTTCTTCTTGTTCTTGGTGAATGGCAATCCATAGATGCCCGATGCACCCCATGGGTCGATGTCACCATAAATATATACCATCTTCGGATCGTTCTTGGCCAGGAAATCCACGGTATAATTATAAAGCTTAGGCGAGAACTCCACGTTCTCGGCACCCTTCGGTACCATCAGCTTCTTCAGATAACCCTTTGCCGACTTGATGCTGAGGTATCTCTTGAATGGCTTGGTGTAATAACCGTAATATCCTAACTCCCTGGCAGCCTGCACATCGAAAGATGCAGTGGCATTGTAGTTGGTGAAATACTCCGGCTCACACATGTTGATCCAGTATTTGAACACCTGGTCGTCGGTGGCATCATTCGTAGGAATCTTCTTAATGTCCTCACCCCACTGCCAGAAGGCGAAGGCATACTCAAATACCGAGTAATCGAAAATCTCGGCGATAGGCGCATTGAAGCGATACTGCTTCTCGCTGCAGTACTTCTCGAACATCGGCAGCAGCGCAGCCTTGCGCTTAAAGAGCAGCAGCTGGAAGTTGAGCACCTTCTGTCGGTTCTCCTTGGTAGAAACCTCCTCCTGTAGGAACTTCTCGTGTCTGCCATCCTCTACTCCCTTGTTCAGCGGTGCAACGTATGGCACGGAGATGTCCACATCATTTGGGAAGTAAGCACGGTAGAACATCGTGGTCTGTCCGCCCTTGCTGATACCCGTGGCAATCCACTTGCCCTTGTACATCGCATGCAGGGTCTGGTTGACGTGGTGCAGATCGTAGAGCGAATTCTCCACGGTGAGGTAATCCCAGTTGCAAGGACTAGGCATCGACTTGTCAAAATAACGGTACTCCACGGTGATGATGTTGGTATCGAAAAGCTTGGAAAGTTCCTCGATGTAATTCTCACGCAGCGCATACTTGGCGTTATAGCCTTCTGTTACGAGCACGGTAGGACGGTCGAATCCTCTGTGGCAGAGTATCACTCGCTGTTCAAAACTGCCCTTGGAAGCATCCTTGGCATCCAGTTGCTGCTTGATGAAGAACACATACTTTTCAGGGAAATGCGTACTTTTCAGCGTTTCCACGTCACTCACTCCCGGCAGCGCCGCCAACAGCTTGCCAGCCTCTCCCAGTTCTGCCGCCAGCATCTGCAAAGGCAGAATGAAGAGCAGCAGCATCAATTTCAAGAATCTCAATTTCATTTTCTTCTCTCGTTTATGTTTTCTCTTTTTAAACTTTCGTCGGTAATCTCCACATGCTTTGTCGAGTAAGGGGAAGGAATTTCACCCATCCTTCTCACAGAACCGTGCTTGACTGTCTCCCATCACACGGCTCTTCATACTTAACTC
>UQWP01000040.1 GCA_900544825.1 uncultured Prevotella sp.
AACATGAAAATAGGAGATAAACACCTATGATTAGTGTTTACCTCCTACTCGATTCGTATTAATCTGGAAAGAGCAACTTGGCAAACAACGTGCTGATTATGGAATACAGCTCATCAAGTCCATATCTCAGCAGTTGACGACAGAGTTCGGCTCTGGCTATGGTGTTCGTAACCTTGCCTATTTCAAGCAATTATACCAATATTTTCCTGACTGGGAGATTTTGCACGCGCGCGTGCAAAATCTTACTTGGACCCATCTGAAGAGTATTTTTCATAATTCTGCCAATTGGCTACAAAGCAAAGCCGAGCAGGATATTGAGTTATTTCAGACAGAATGTGTTTTCTTCTTTCTTGCAGCTATCATGATATACAAAAGCAATGCAACGAATGCTATGAGGATGCAGATCATCTGGGTGGTATATTTCTCCGGCTCAATCCAAATCTCCTTGAAAAAGTCCAAGCGACCAAGCACTTCCACAGGTACCCAGAACACGACAACCGTTGCGATAGCCATACGGATATTGGCTCCCCATGTGCTCAAACGCAACTGCTTTCGGAAGATGAAGAAACTACCTATCAAACAAGCTGCGGCAACAACCGAAGTTACAGGATGATGGTCGCCGAGGAAATTCTTGTCGTAGCAGAACATCAACAGGAGATAGCTTGTCCACAAAATCATGTTCAGTTCCATGAAAGTAACGATACTTGTATGATGTGTCATCGGGCGGGCGGCAATCTTATTCTTGCTGGAACGGAAAAGAACACGCTGCCACCAGTTGATGAAGTTACATCCGTTCTTGGTTGAGAAGATGTAGAGCACCATAATCATCATCCACATGCCGAAGGTGGCAGGGAGGATGAGGTATTCAGGGCGAGTCACAACTTCACCATTCTCCATCTCCGGCTGTGTACCCCAGCGGGTAGCATAGTACTGGAACAGGAATTCTATCCAACCGGTCCAGAAGAGCAGACCTCCGAAAAGTCCCCAAAGAGTTTGTTTGGTGTCTCCCTTTACGAAGACACCGATTACTACCATGATAAGACCTGCCAACCCCATGAAGAAGGCTGAGTAATGCACAGCTTCAGGAGTCATCGTCTTATCCATTATCATCATCAGCGCATGTCCCAACGGCATGGTAAAGAGTACCACGAGGAACGAAGCGATGGATTTCCACCAATTCAATTGTTTCATAATGTTTAATATTTATTTTAATTCATCTAAGTAATAACTGATTCTTCCTCCCTCATCACCTATCTGCACATTGGCATCATACCAGGAGATAATCTGGAGCTTGTAATATCTCTCGCCATCCCACGAACGGATTACGTAGGTATGGAAAGACGGAGTATATACTGGAGGTGGCCCCGAGAAACTCATTGCCTTTTCGAGCACCGGATTGCCGCTTACCAACTGCTTGGCTGGTCCGTTGTTCGGGTCGAACCAAGGGTTCTTGTTCATATCCAGTTTGTTGGCGATGCAATACTTGTTCCAGTCTTCCCGCGACATGGTGACATAGACGCTTGCTGAATCATCTACGGCGAAGGTCATGTTGTGTTCTGCCAGATAAGCATCCACCTGCGCCTTGCTCGTCCACTTGTCATATTCGCCATAGCCCAGGTCGGCAGCACCGCCCTTGCCTATGCCGCTTGTTCCACTGTTGGTTCGCAGCTGGTAGCCGTCAAAGGCAAGGTCCCATTCCGTGGCAGGATAAGCCATGGTCTTTGGATCATCCTCCATGTTCTCCATCACCATAATGCTGCTTGCCTGGCGCTTCACCGTCTTATAGGTTAACTTGCCAGTGGCTTGATTCTTGGTAAAGATGGTATCGCCGTTTGCATCACGCTCTGCATCCTCGAAGATGTTCTTCTGTACGCCCTCGCTCCAATACTTTACGAGTTTAGCTGTACCTTTATAATGGAAATATTCCTCTATCGGCTTGCCATCAATAAAGGCGATGACACTCTGGTTAGGATTCAGCACATTATAGCGATGTCCCGTCTTCAGGTCAAAATAGAGCCAGTCGTTGGTCACACCCGTGCTATAACCTGTTTTTCGGGGCAGGGTATGACCTGTGAAGTCCTCTGCCTCATAAGATACGCAGCTCGTCATTGCGGCTGCCATACCTATTATATATAGTAATGCTTTCTTCATTATTTCTTCTTTATTTCTTCTTTCTAAATGCTTCTACCAATTCATCTACCAACACTTCCACCTGCACATGCGCCTTGGCTCCTGCCTTGGCTGGCACGTTAAACATGGTGATGCCCGAACCCAGGGTCTTTGGCACATAGTTAAAGATGTTATCCACACCCACCGTCACCTTTACCTTATTATAGAAGGTCTGAATCACCGACAGGTTGCACAATACATACTGTGGCAACTGGCAGCGGAAGTAGGCATCGTGGCTCTCACCGTTTACAGAGAGTCGGTCCTGCACATCAAACTTCTTCTCACCCATGTAGCTTGCCGAGAAGGTGGCGCCCAGTCGGTAGTTCTTCTTGTTGTACTTATAATCAAGACTTGCCGTTGCCGCATGAGGCGAAGTGGTGTTCACCTGGATGCCATCCGTCTTGCTCACGTTCACGTAGCTGTAGGTGGCATTCATCGTGAAGTGGTTGAGGAAGTGCCAGCGCATGATGGTCTCCAGTCCGATGAGGTTCTGCTTGGCGAGGTTGGTGTATTCAAAGTTATACTGCATGTCGTAGATGCGCCATACGCCCTCTATCTTCTTGCGGAAGAAGTTGCCATACACATTGCCCGAGATGAAGAAGTTATCGTTCGAGTACTCTGTGCCCAGGCTCACGTAGTTGTTCTTCTCAGGCTTCAGGTCCTCGTTACCCTTGATCATGAACATGCCGAGGTGGTCCCAGTTGAAGAACAGCTCCTTGATGCTTGGCGAACGGTAGCCCATCGAATAGTTGGCTCTCCACGCCCAGTGATCCGAAGGACTCCACTTGAAGGCAATCTTAGGCATCGCCATCAGTCCGAAGGCACGGCTGAAGTTGGTTCTCACACCTGCCGAAACCATCCAGTGGTTGTTCATCGTCCACTCGTCCTGCAGGAAAGCCTCCGTTTCCTTCAGCGAACGGGTGCGCATGATGTGGGAGGCATCGCCGTTGAATCGGTCGCTCGTCAGGTCATCGCTCAGGTGTTCGATACCGAGGATGAGGTCGTGGCCCTCGAACTTCTGCGAGGTGATGGAGAGGCGAGGCTGGAAGATACGGCTCTTATACACCTTGGTACGCTCGTCGATGCGCTCGTGACGCTTGAAGCGGTCGTAGAAGTCGCCATGAAGGGAGGCGGTAATCTTGAACCAATCCTTGAATGTATATTTAATCTTGGTTCCAGCCGTCCAGTCACGCGCCTGACTGAAGGTCATGTCCTGAATGAGGTCGTAGGTATTCATATAGAACGCACTACCGTAGGCAAGAATCTCCAGGTTCTTGAAAGGGTCGTAGAATACCTTCTGCGATACCGAGATATGCTCCGTACCCTCGATGCCCATTGGCGGACGGGAAGCCACGCTGGTTATGGTCACGTCGTGGTCGAGCCAAGGATTCGCCTCTTGGGTATATACCTTCTTGTCGTTCTCTGCCTGATACATGTAGAAGGCATCACTCGAAGAATACCACACGTCGGTCTGCGATGTAACCTTGCCAGCGTTGAATCCTGCCGATACCCAGCTCTGCAGGTTGGGGCGGTCGGCGTTCTTCTCAAACATATACAAGAAATCCTTTTTCTCAGGATTCTTGTAGTTGGTCTCGTTCATCTGTCCCCAGCGCACACCAGCCTGAATGTCGATAGGCTTGGTGGTCTTCTTGGTGATGAGATTGATGACGGCACCCGATGCACGGCTTCCATAGAGGGTACTGCTGGCACCCTTCACGATTTCGATGCGGTCGATGGCATGGAGGTTGAATCGCTCATAGTCGAGGTTACCCGCCATGTCGCCCGTCAATCGCTCACCATCCTGCAGGAAGAGCACGTGGCGTGCATCCAAGCCCTGCATGGAGATTTCGTTGCCGAAGCCCACCTTCTGGATGTTCATACCTGGTGTCTCCTGTTGCAGCGCCTTGGTCAAGTCGGCATAGCCTGCATCTACCAGTTCCTTACCGCCGAGCACCTGCGTGCTCACTGGCGAGAGCTTGATAGGTCGGGCGGTACGGGAACCTGTAACCACCACCTCGTTCACCTTCATCACGTCTTCTGTCATGAAGAGCTTGAGGGAGCTGTCGCTTCCGATGGTTCCATTCAGAGGGTTGTAGCCCACGGATACCACCTGGTAATAACACTTGTCACTCTGAGGCACCGAGATGGTAGCCTCACCATCCATGTTGGTAACAACACGCTGTGGCGACTTCAATTTCTCGTTGTCGGCGTAGGTGATGACTGCGCCGATGACCGGTTGCTCTGTGGCTTTGTCGAAGATACCGAACTTCACCTTTCGCTGTGCAGCGACAGGGAGGGCGAGTATCAGCAGCAAGCCGATGAGCATTACACTTCTAATTGTCTTCATTTATATTGTCATTCTATTTTTTCCAAATCCTTACACGATTTCAGCCTCGCTATGGCTTGTTTCTCTTCCCTTCATTTTTTACTTGCAAAAAAAGAGAGACATGTCTGGGCATATCCCTCTTTCCTTTTATAGATATAAGCTACAGTCTCTTATTTGATTCCGTGCTCCTTTTTATACGCAGCCAAGTCTGCCTCGTACTTTTTCTTGTCTGCATCAAAAGTAGCGAGACGTGACTTGTCAATGGTCTGCTTGAAGCACTCAGAACGTACATTCATCATATTATAATTTACGATGAACTGTATTTCGTGTGTCTTGGCATTGTAATAGCCTTGCACACTACTGCCTTTTGCACTTGATGCAGAACCGTCTGTGTCTGTTCCCCATACAGAACCGTCTTCACCCTTAAACTTTATCCAACCATCACCTGTATATTCTTTCTGCTCCCAAGAGTTGAGAACCATGGTCTTGACATCACACTTAAAATTGATAATCATTCCCATGTTTCCGACCGTGAAGTCAAGCAAAGAAATGGTGAATGTTTGTGCGTCAGTCTTACTCCATTCAAACTTAAACTTTGTAGGACATCCCTCTGGTAAAAGGGTTTTGTTCACTCCATTCATCGTTGCATTGGTGCTAAGCACAATCTCACCATTGAGATAGTTTGTTGCCTCTTTCACAAGTTCAGTGTTTGCATCAGCATCTGTAATTTCTTCATCAGAAGAACATGATGCTTGCAAAATAAGGCACATTAAGCAAAGCAAGAACAAAGCAAGTGTCTTTATTGTTTTCTTCATTTCCGATTAACATATAAAGTCCACCCATTCAAAGGGTGAACTTCTAAAACACATTAAAAGTATTTACTCTGCTTCACGATTCCAAGTACCCTCAAAGGTTACAACTGCTTTAAATGATATTCCAAGGTAGGTAGCATCTATAGATGAAATTGTAAATTTCAAATCATTTCCGGTCTGAGAACCATCGACATTAGCCTTGAACTCCTTTTTAGGAATCAAAGGCATCTTGAACAAGATGGCTTTGTCAATATCTTGTTTGAATGAGCCATCTGTGACAGTAATTTTTTGAGCATCAATAGTGATGGTACCTGGCATTTTGCCAATTTGGAATGCATCAACATACAAGTTAATTGTTCCGTTTGCGTTGACAGTCAATTCTGCCTCAATTGGGCTATATGGGTCTTTGTCACCATTCATGTAGACATAAGTCAAAGCACCTTTGTAAACACCTTCTTTTAAAGAAGAACCATCACTTGCATTAGCCTTGTTAGGCATTACAAACATGCTGACAACAGCCAGCATCATCAAAATAAAATGTTTCATAATTGTTGTTTTTAAAAAATATAAAAACTAATATTAAAGAATTTTACTCCATCTATAAGCACCATAACTTTTATAGGCACGATAATCATCGTGTAGATTATCTCTATATTTTGTTATAAAAGCCTTTGCTGATTCTGTATTAAATACATCTTTCGAAATAGCCAAATTTATTGTTTCTGAACTATTTGAAATATCTTCTAGCGTATTGTCACTTTTCAATACATATTGCAGATTAGGATATATTATAGAGGTATCGGCTAATTTCAACAAATTCAATTCAGAGATGGCTTTTATACCAGACAAATCCATTTCTTTCAAAGAAGGTAAATCGTATAAGAAAATGATACCAGTAATTCCAATTTCTGATTTTGGAAGCTTGATTTCTTTCAAATTGCTACATGACAGACAATTAAGTCCATTGCCCCAACGTACATCGAAATCTTTAATCTTTTGATTTGCAATAAGAGTATTCGTCAAATCAAGTGATTCGATATTGCTATTACGCTCTAAGGAAATATTTACCAAATTAGTAGCTTGTGACAAATCTATTTGTGGTAAAGTACTTATATTACATAAACCCAATGTTACAATATTTTTTCTTGGCGCGATATATGAAATAGAGCAATTATCAGACAAATTGTTCACTGTTACAGCAAATGGGTCATAGTAAGGATTATTTATAAAGTATTCAACACCCGCATAACTCTTTACTTTATCAGCATCAGCAAAAGAATTATCAAAGCCTATATATATAGCCTCGCCTTTGCTCACTAAATCCATTGGCTTACTAATGTCAATATGCGTATCATCAACAAACAAAGAAGCGAATTTTGTTTTCAAATAAGCACAGAAATATTCATCAGGAATCTCTCTCAAAGTATTGTACTTCTCCAAAGAACCCTTATCATTTAGCATTTGCATATCAACAGTCTTCTTCTCTGCCTCATTCTGGGTATAGAAAGGCATCAAATCCTCTACATTATACTTGCAGGAAGCAGGGAGATAAAGTTTTGTAAACTCATGAAGGATGGTAGCTTTCACCTCGTCATTCTCAACCTTGGCTGTTACCAAGCCATCGAAGTCATAGATGTCATTGCCTTGCAAGTCAAGACCTGTAATCTGTGAAGGAAGTGAAGCGATATGGAAAACTGGACCATAGCCATTGCTGCTAAGGTTCAACTCTTTCAAATTAGGAAAAACAGAAAGTTCCTTCAAGGCAGCGGTATCAACCTTTGTGCCTGAAAGGTCGAGAGATGTGGTGCTGTTGGCTTTGTCGTCAAGGAGCATTTTGCCATTTTCATCAAACTGGTATCCCTTAGCTTTGAGGATAGTCATCAACTCTGAGTTGCTTACTGCCACATTGCTGTAAGAAGGTGCATCGTCGTCACTGCTGCAAGAAGCGAAACCGAGGCAGAGTGCCAGGGCAGCGAGACCGATGAAATTCTTAAAAATCTTCATTGTTTTATTATTCTTTTAAATGTTTATAATTAATATAAAATATTATCCTTAATTTGTGGCTGCAAAGATACATATTTATTAAATAATGTGCAATACCTAAAAATAATGAAATTTGCAATAGTAATTTGTTATGATTTATAGGGTTTCTCATCTGTCTTGTTGAGAAATCATAACATATCTAAGATTTTAAATATGTTTTTCACAGTTGCTTATTCAGCCGATACTTAAAACTGATGATGAAGTAGCTGCCAATTTGTGAGGTACGGCTTTCCGTCAATCCTGTCGCCGTAACATTGCGATAATAGTTTTTCTTGTCGCTGAGAATATCTGACCAATAGAGCGAAAGCTCGGCTTGCTTCTTTTTGAGGAATCGCCAAGATGCCCCCAAGTTCCAAACCACTTGATCGTCTTCGCCTTTTTTGATGTTGGTGCCGTTACGGAAAGAGTATGCAGCATCGCTCTTGACCAGGAAACCAAGAGGAAGCTCTGCATAGGTATTCAGAGAAAAGTTATAGCTTCGGGTATAGTTGGATGTACCCCGGAGTTGGTTGGTGGCATGGCGATAACGCCAATCGCCCTGCAAGTCGAAGCCTCCCCATTTCGGCTGATAACCCAAACGAAGGTTGGCATTATACGACGTATTGTGGGTGACGCTGCGGTCTGGCTCCTCGCTCTTCCCCTCATTCACAAGAGCTACACTTTGAGCAAAGCTGGCTCCTGTGCGAGCAGAGAGATTGAACCGCTTCTTCCATCGCTTCTGATAGCGAAGACTGGCACGCATATTCCAGTTGCCATTCACATTCACAGGATAAGTCTCCGTGCCACCAGTGGCAAGGTTGTAAAAGACGGCTTGCGTCTGACTGTTATAGGTGTTGCTGAAATTAACATCGCCCGAAAGACCGAGGCGAGTGTTCCTTCCCATCAACCGAAAGTTCTGGCTATAAGCCGCTTTGAGCGAAGGATTGCCATGAGTAACGTGCAATGGGTCGCTATTGTCGGTCAGCGAAACCAAACTGCCAAGGTCTGGCTGTCGGCTGCTGCCATCATAATTCAGCTCGAAGCGAGTCTTGCCTTGATGCCATGACACATTCAACTGTGGGTTCCAATTCACGCTCGTCCTCACCGTATCGGCATAGAGCAGCCCAGTCTTCTGGTCAAGACTTCTCCGCTCTGGATGCATCTGCACACCCGTATTCACCTGCCATCGCTTGCCATTATAATTGAAATAAAGGCTGAGTTCGTGGGAATAAGTCCGACTCTGGGTATAGTTGCTCAAACTGTCTTGATATACTTCGCTCTCGTAAGTAATCCTGTCGCTCACCTGTCGGTTGGCAGAATAGCGATAACCGAGTTGCAGGCGCAAGTTCTCAGCCAAGGGTTGCGTCAAGTTGATTCCTACGGAATAGGCACGATTGGTGGAGGGGGAGTGCTGGTATTGGTTGCGATAAAGCACGGAATCGCCACCCAGACTGCTCTCCAACTGATAGTAAGTGGTCTCGGAAATGGAATGTGACTCGTTGGTACTCTTGCTGTCGGAGTAACCACCCGTGAGGCTGATGCTCGTACCCTTGTCGTTGAACACTCGGGTGATGTCGGCATTGACGGAGAACGAATGGCTGTCGCTCTTCGAATCCGAGTTTCTCGTGATGCTGTTGATACGCTCATCTCCTTCTGAAGAGGTGGATTGCTGGCTGTCGCTGGTGTTGTCGCTCTTCGACTTGCTGAAGTTTCCACCTATATTAAAATAGGTCTTGTCATCCAAGCTCCACCTCATGCCCAACGAACCATTGCCCATCGTGTTGCGATTGGTGCTGGTGGATGCCGAGTTCTGGTAACGGTTGCCTGTGGTGAGATATTGCTCGCTATATAGGGTGCTCTCGTTGCCACTGGCATAATGGTTGTACATCATGTTGCCATAGAGGGTGAATCGCTTGGAGAACTTCTTGGCAAAGTTCATCGCCACGTTGTCCTGTCGGTTGTCGGGACAGAGAGAAGTCATATATCGGTTGCCACTTCGGGCTATCACGGAAATATTGTCGCCAGTCTGGCGGAAGAGGTTGGATATTAACTCGGCTTCCTTCTTTTCGTTGTTGCCCCTGCCTATGCCAGCCGAAGTAATCAGCGTGCCGTTGAACTCTCGCTTTGTCTGCAAGTCGAGCACATAGTTTTCGCCGCCCTTGCGCACCTTGGTGATTTTCTCCAGTTCGCTCCGCTTGTCATACACCTTGATTTTGCTCACCAACTTGGCTGGCAGGTTTTCGAGGGCGAGGATGCTGTTGCCGCCAAAGAAACTCTCGCCATTGACATTGATTTCATGGATGGGGAGACCATTGTAGGTTATCGTCTTGTCCTGCTTGTCGTATTCCAAGCCAGGCACACGCTTCAAGAGTTCTTCGAGGTAAGCCCCCTCGGGAGTTTTGAAGGCATTGGCATTGATGACCGTGGTATCGCCCTTCATCTCCACCTCCTTCGTGGCTGCGGTAACGACCACCTCGTTGAGATTGAGAGTCTTGAAGACAGAATCTTCTTTTTGCGTTTCCACAGAGTCGCCATCGCCCTTTGACAAGGCACGACTCTCCCTTACTGTATCACTCGACACAGCATAAGAGAAAGCCCTTCCGTCAGGAGAAAGGGAAGACGATGCCCATACATTTGCTATTGTTGAGAAGGACATGAGCAAAAGCACAGACACATAAGCATATCGTAGTCTCATCTTGGTTTGAATATTCAAAATCGGCTGCAAAGGTACGAAAATCGGTATATATTTGCAATACCTTGATGTCTGTTGGCATAACTTCTTCTGTTTAAAATTCTTTCTTCAGCTCATTGTATAAGTCAACTGGTCCCAAGTGCCAGTATTGGGTACTTTCGGTGGATAGCTTCTTATAGAGTTTTGAGCGATATATACGGTTGATTGCATCCGTAAGGCTTATGCCCTTATCTTCTGAGAGCCAAGGGGCAAGCCATCCTATTTTTAATGGCAGCAACATATACAAGTTGTCTTGCGTTATTTTTGCATTCATAACTTTATAATTTTTGATTCCACAAATTTAATGGCTTGCAGCGACTTCTCCGTATGGAAAAGATACTGGTCAACCAATTTATATGTCTTTAATTCTTGAATGAGAGTAGGCATACTGATGATGCCGCCTTCATAGAGTGTGAACTGAGTATAAACGCTATCGTCTGCCACAGGACCATACACGATGTCGTAGTCGTGGGTGAACTCCCTCTCGGTACGGTTTTTCATTACGAAATTCACCCATTCCTCTGTTGGTTTCTCGAAGAAGAGTGACTTCATGTCATTTATTACTTCGTCATCCAACTCATAGACATTCACGTAACCAACAGATACTCCTTTATCTTTCATCCTTCGCTCTACCCATTTCTTAGCCTGTTCGTAAGAGGTTGTTGTGTAGAAGCCTGAGCCATAGTCAAGAGAACGGTTTGGCTGACGTATCTCTGGGTTTCTAACTTCCTCTATACTTCCATGATATACTTTGCTCATTTTCTTCTTTCGTTTATCATTTTGTCAATTTCTTCAACCAGCCACTGACCGCCTTGCGTATGGAGTACATCGTAGAACTCACAAAAATGCTCTGCTATGCCATATTGTTCAAACAAATTCACCACATCCTCAGTAGCCATATTCTTTGCCTTGGCATATTGCTCTATGCAGAACGATACAAACATGGCTCTGTCTTGCTGTTCCTTGTTCATTGTTGTTCTCCTTTCTGTGGCTCTGCCACACATATCTGTCCAGTCCCAACATCGCTTATCAAGCGTTGCTTGGAAAGCCAAGTTTGGCTTATACCTTTCTCCTCTAAAACTGCCTTTATGCGATTTAACTTCATATTATTATTGCATTTTACCCTACAAAAATAATAATTTATTGCGATAATCTATCATAAATAGGCAAAATTTTAGCATTTTATAAGGTGATTTTAGTCGAAGATGCTATAAATCCCACTTTTTATGCTTATTTTTGAAACTTTATGGTTCTGTTTTTAGGTCTTGGCTTGAAAGCAATGTTGTAATTTACAAAAGAGATAGACAATCAATGTTCACCTTTTAAAAATATGCGGATTAAAAATAAGCGGAAGGGAGAAAGCATTAAAACTTGTAAAAAACGGGGATTATCTGAGTTTTTTGTTTTACCTTTGTACCATCAATTACAGTTAGAGAGAAAATATATTGAATAATATGGAAAATAAAAGCAAAAGAATAGAAGAGATCTTCAAACAGGATCTGAGCATGTATCTTGCTAGCAGACAACGAGTTGACGACCAACTTCCGGATGCTCCAGACATCGAGGAACAGTGGGCGAAGATTGGCGAAAGCTATCTGCCTGACGCCATGCGCGAATTCAGCAAATACCCTACCGTGGCACTGGGATGGATTATGTTTGTAGGTATGGCCATCGCCAAATACTGGGACGAAGACTGGGAGCTGTATGGTAAGGTAGATAATCTTTATGAATACCTCAGAGACCGCATTGATTTCGACCACATGGATGACTATATCCTCGACCAGGTTCTGCTGCTCGACGAGAACGAGCACAAGGCTACTTCTACCATCGTGGCAGAGTGTGCCGCACGCACCTACACCCTGCTCATCCATCAGGGATATGAGCCTGGTACTGAGGCTGCTTTCCGTGGTTTCATTGCAGCTTTACATCAAATGTATCTGATGGGCGCTGCCATGGAGTTGAAGAGACTGGGTTATCACATGACACAGCTGCAGTAATTAAAAAAGTTTAAAAAAGATTTTGTTATATGAAATAATAGTTGTACCTTTGCAGTCGATTTTCGGATAACGAAGCAAAAATCACATTAATTTATATAACAAAACTTTTTAAATGAAGGCAATAGCAATTAAGTCGAGTTTGTTTTCTTGTTTGAAGAGTTATAACAAGAAAACATTCATGTCTGACCTCATGGCAGGTATCATCGTTGGTATCGTAGCCCTGCCTCTGGCCATCGCATTCGGTATCGCTTCTGGCGTGACACCCGAAAAGGGTATCATCACAGCCATCGTAGCGGGTCTCATCATCTCCATCTTCGGCGGAAGCAAAGTGCAGATCGGCGGACCTACAGGAGCATTCATCGTCATCATCTACGGCATCATCCAGAAGTATGGATTCGAGGGATTGACCATCGCAACTCTGATGGCAGGTCTTTTCCTGGTGCTCTTCGGACTGCTCCGACTCGGTACCATCATCAAGTACATCCCTTATCCTATTGTGGTAGGTTTCACCAGCGGTATCGCCGTAACCATCTTCACCACACAGATCAAGGATCTCTTCGGTTTGACATTGGCTTCTAATCCTTCTGACTTCCTGGAGAAATGGGGTGTTTATTTCCAGAGTTTCGACACCATCGACCCTTGGTGTGCCCTCATCGGTGTGGTAAGCGTGGTGGTCATCGCCATCACTCCTAGATTCAGCAAGAAGATTCCGGGATCGCTCATCGCCATCATCCTGATGACCGTTGTGGCGCTGCTGCTCAAGCAGTTTGCCGGTGTGGAGAGCATCGAGACCATCGGCGACCGTTTCTCTATCAGCAACGAATTGCCTGCTGCCCAGGTTCCTGAGATGAATTGGGAGACTATCAAGAGTCTGGTATCTCCTGCTATTACCATCGCTATCCTCGGTGCCATCGAGAGTCTGCTCTCTGCTACCGTTGCCGACGGTGTAATCAGCGACCACCACGACTCTAATACAGAGTTGATTGCCCAGGGTTTGGCGAACATCGCTTCCCCACTCTTCGGCGGTATTCCTGCTACCGGTGCCATCGCCCGTACAATGACCAACATCAACAACGGCGGTAAGACTCCTGTCGCAGGTATCATCCACGCAGTGGTATTGCTGCTCATCTTCCTCTTCCTGATGCCGCTCGCCAAGTATATTCCTATGGCTTGTCTGGCTGGTGTACTGGTTGTGGTTTCCTATGGTATGAGTGGCTGGAGAAGTTTCCTCGCATTGATGAAGAATCCTAAGAGCGACGTTACCGTGCTCCTGATTACCTTCTTCCTCACCATCATCTTCGACCTGACCGTAGCCATCGAGGTGGGGCTGATCATCGCCTGTCTGCTCTTCATGAAGCGAATGAGCGAGACTACCGATGTAACTGCTATCACCGAGGATGAGATTGACCTGAACAAGGAGTATGATTTCCTCTCTACCAACCTGGAGCACTATACGATTCCTAAGGGTGTAGAGGTATATGAGATCAACGGTCCTTTCTTCTTCGGAGCAGGTAATAAGTTTGAGGAAGTGATGGCTGCCTTCGGCGACCGTCCATTGGTTCGCGTCATCCGCATGCGTAAGGTTCCATTCGTGGATTCTACGGGTATCCACAACCTCACCAACCTCTGCGAGATGAGTCAGAAGGAAGATATCCAGGTGGTTCTCTCCGGTGTCTGCGAAAAGGTAAACGCCCAGTTGGAGAAGGCGGGCTTCTACAATATGCTCGGTAAGGAGAACATCACTGATCATATCAGCAAGGCGCTGAAGCGTGCTGAAGAAATCATTGAGGCGAAAAAATAATGTTAAATGTTAAATGTTGAATGTTTGGCGGCAAATGAGGGGGACAAACATATCATATACAAAAAAAAAGATGCATTGCGGATTGTTCTGCAATGCATCTTTTTTTTATGCGATAATCATTCATCACTTTACAGGACTTTTCCCAGGAACTCCTGGAGTCTTGGAGACTTCGGATGATTGAAGACTTCCTCTGGGGTGCCATCCTCCGTGATATAGCCATCACTGAAGAAGAGCACACGGTTGGCTACTTCTCGGGCAAAACCCATTTCGTGGGTTACTACCACCATCGTCATACCTTCTGCAGCCACATCCTTCATCAACTGCAACACCTCTCCTACCATCTCCGGGTCGAGCGCAGAAGTAGGTTCATCGAAAAGAAGAACCTCCGGATTCATTGCCAGGGCACGGGCGATGGCTACACGCTGCTTCTGTCCACCCGAAAGACTATCCGGGTAACTGTCTGCTTTGTCGAGTAATCCGATGCGGGAGAGAAGTTGCGTAGCCTTCTCATCCGCCTCTTCACGGGTCATCTTCCCCAACTCTACCGGTGCCAGCATGATGTTGCGGCGGATGGTCATATTCGGGAAGAGATTAAACTGCTGGAACACCATACCCACCCGCTGACGCATCTTGTTGATATCTACATCCCAGGAGGTGAGGTCAATACCATCAATCAGAATCTTTCCCTCCGTAGGTTCCTCCAAGAGATTGATGGAACGCAGGAAGGTACTCTTGCCACAGCCCGACGGGCCAATAATGGCAACCACTTCGCCCTGCTTGATGGAAGTGGTAATGCCTTTCAGGACTTCGTTGTCGCCGAAGCGCTTACGAAGTCCTTCTATCTTGATTATCTCGTTCATTTTATCCATTCTATTATCTTTCGCTCTTTCTCAAACGCTTTTCCAACTTTCTCACTCCGGCATTCAGTCCGAGGACGATGATGAGATACAGGCAGGCAACCACGCCCAATGGCAGCATTGCCTCGTAGGTGATGCTTCGGATGATATCGGAACCCTTGGTAAGGTCCACGAGACCGATGTAACCGCTGATGGAAGTCTCCTTGAGCAGGGTGATCAGCTCGTTACCCATCGCCGGCAGTACATTCTTGAATGCCTGTGGCAGGATGATGAGTCGCATGGTCTTGCCATAAGAAAGACCGAGACTTCTACCCGCTTCCATCTGTCCCTCATCTACCGACATGATACCCGAACGGATTACCTCGGCAATATATGCCGCAGAGTTCAAACCGAAGGCTATGACGGCAACAAAGATCTTGTTGACATCGGCAGAAGCGAAGACCACATAATAGATGATGAGCAACTGCACCATGGTAGGAGTTCCACGCATGATGGTGAGATACAACTGGCAGAGCATATTCGGAATGCGCCAACCACCTCGGCGTTCGTGACGGGCACGGACAATGGCAATCAGCGTACCGAGAATCACGGACAGGATGATGGCGAAGAAAGTGATGATGAGCGTATTGCCCAATCCCTGCAAGAGATACTGATAGCGGTTATCGTCGATGAAGCAAGACTTGAACTTATCCAAAAATCCATGCTGTGAATCAGTCACTTCTGCATTTTCGGAATTTACCATGATGACCTGTCGAACATCGGCGTAGGAATCGGTGAATCCGATGTTCTTCTCGCGTTCCGGGGTGACGGTAATACCGGCGATACCGGCATCAGCCTTACCAGCCTGTACGGAGGTGATGATGGCATCAAACTCCATATCGAGAATCTCGACATCCACGCCCAGCACATCGCCAATGGCATTCGCCACATCTACATCGATACCCACAATCTTACCATCCTGGTAGTACTCGAAAGGTTCGAAGGTGGCATTGGTAGCGAAGCGGAGGCTCTTCTTCAGTCCGAGCTTCTGCAGCGCTTCCGGTCCTACCTTCTTCACATCAGAAGTCTTAGGCGTATAAGCCACGGCAATGCCACGTTCCAGATGACGGTTGACGATGGAATCAATGACGCCGTTCTCTTTCAGGATACGGATGGCGTGGTTGATGGACTGCTGCAATTCGGCATGATCCTTTGCCACACAGATGGCGAAAGAGGAGGCATCGAAGGTTTCCGGAAGAATGCGGAGAGAGGGATTCACCCGCTGGAATGCCTTGGCTGGTGCCTCATCGGTCACCATACAGTCGATCTTACCTTGGAGGAGTGCCTGAATGGCATCAGCTCCCTTGTTGTATCGTTCTACCTTGGTGCCATCACCTTTCTTTTCCAACTCAGTGGCGAGGCCGTCGCTGGTGGTACCTAACTGTACGCCGATGACAGCGCCCTGCAAATCAGCCTTCGTCTTCAACTGCTTCTTCGCATCGGAAGAATCCGAACCGCAGGAAGCCAGGAGAAGACAGGCTGTTATTACTAAAGTACTTAAACTAAATCGTTTTAATCTGTTATAAATCATCTAATTAATCATTATTCTTCTTTAAAGCCTTTTGCCAAACCGCCCTCGCTGGTTTCCTTATAGAGCGAAGGGAGATCGTGACCGGTCTGGCGCATTACTTCTACTACTCTATCGAATGATACACTGTGATGACCATCCGAGAAGGAAGCGTAGAGATCGGCATCCAGGGCACGGGCAGCCGCAAAGGCATTGCGCTCGATGCAAGGAATCTGTACCAATCCGCATACCGGGTCGCAGGTCATACCCAGGTGATGCTCCAATCCCATTTCGGCAGCATACTCTACCTGGGCAGGACTACCCCCGAAGAGCTGGCATGCCGCAGCTGAAGCCATCGCACAGGCTACACCTACCTCACCCTGGCAACCCACATCTGCACCACTGATAGAAGCATTGTGCTTGACGATGTTACCCACCAGTCCGGCAGTAGCCAAGGCACGGAGGATGCGTTCCTCGCTCATATCATGGGCAGTATGCATGTGATAGAGTACGGCAGGAAGCACACCACAGGCACCACAGGTAGGCGCCGTAACGATGGTACCGCCCGAAGCATTCTCCTCGCTCACCGCCAGTGCATAGGAATAAACCAGTCCACGGCTCTGCAAGGAAGCACGATAGCCCTTTGCCTTGATATGATAGATAGCCGCCTTGCGCTGGAGTTTCAGCGGTCCAGGCAGCACACCCTCGTGACTGAGACCATTGCGGATAGACTGCTTCATGGTATCCCATACCTTGCGGAGATAATCCCAGATATCATTTTCCTCGCATTTCTCCACGTATTCCCAGAAAGAGCGGCCGTTGTCGTAGCACCATTTCTGGATTTCCGCCATCGTCTTCAGGTCATAGACATCTTCAGCGCCCAACTCCGACTGTCCTTCAGTACCATCGGAAATGGCACCGCCACCGATGCTATATACAGTCCACTCATCAATCACGTCGCCATTCAGGTCCTTTCCCACAAACTTCATTCCGTTAGGATGGAAAGGGAGGAAGACCTGAGGCTCCCAGATGATATGAACGATATGCTTCTTGAGCACTTCCTCGATAGCCACATCGGTCATGTGACCCTTGCCGGTAGCAGCCAGGGCACCATACAATGTAACTTCGTAGGACGAAGCATTAGCACAACGCTCTAGGAAGAGCTTAGCTGCACGCTGAGGACCCATCGTATGACTGCTCGATGGTCCCTTGCCAATTCGGTATAACTCCTTTAATGATTTCATTTTTTTCCCGTATTATCATGTTATTGTTTTCAAAATAAGGTTGTCCCGCTGGTGATCTATTTCACCTGGGTGGCTCTGGTAATGACGACATCTTCGAGCGGACGGTCATTGTTGTCTTTGTTGGTAGCCACATTCTGGATCTTATCTACCACATCCATGCCTTCCAGCACCTCGCCGAACACGGTATAACCATTGTCAAGATGAGGCACGCCACCATGCTTGATGTAGCCCTGCTGCAACTGTTCGGATGGCAGAGCATAGGATTTCGCCCCCTCTCTCTTCTCCTTCTCTACATAGTATTCCATCTGTCGGGGAGAGAAGTTTCTGCCCCAGGTGATATAGAAATCTGTAGAAGCAGATGCCTTGGATGGATTCTCATCATCTCCCTCACGGGCTGCACAGAGCTGACCGCGCTTGTGGTAATATTTAGGATAGATGATTTCGGCAGGTACCGTATAGTCAACATCAAACTTCTCCACCTTTCCCGGTGTTACCTTGCGACAAGAGTAATCACCACCCTGAATCATAAAGTTCTTGATGACACGCTGAAAGATACAGCCGTTATAATATCCGCTGTTCACGAGCTTGAGGAAGTTATCGCGATGATGCGGAGTATCATTGTAGAGAGCCACACGGATATTGCCCATCGTGGTTTCCAGCAGTACCTCGTGGCAGGTAGTATCACGAGGAGTCTCCCAAGGGAGCAGCTCGTTATCGTATGCCGGACGGGCAGTCTGCTGAGTTGGCTGAGCTTGTTCCTGCGCCATTGCCTGAGGAGCAAAAGCAGCCAGCAAGAGGGCAGATATCGTTATAATCTTTTTCATTTTCTTAATACTTAAATCTGTTTTTTATGTTATTGATTGCAAAGATAATGATTTTATTCTAAAAAGTTATGCTTTTCTCAAACTTTCTTTATATCTTTGCGTGCAAAATGACAGAAACGGGCAAAATGATGCCCCAAAAATTGGTGAATAACATAAAAAGCTTCGAAAATGAGGCGACATAAACGATTTGATATGATGACAACAAAAAGATTATATCTTCTTCTCCTGGGCTTCGCACTGATAGGAATGAAAGCCCAGGCACAGCACGTAAGCTTCGGACCTCTGCACAGTCAGGACAGTCCGAGGGAAGACTGGCTGTTGCCAGGCGATACGGTATATCAGGACGGAAAGACCGTAGTATATGGAGGCAAACCGATGAAGAATCCCTACACCCCTATCCGGAATATAGATTCCAACAATGACGAACTCTACAAGACGGGCAGTTATCTGAAGAATCCGCAGGATAGCGATTATTACAACAATCCGATTTCTAATCTGGTCAATTCGGGAGGATTGGGAAACAGTTATGATTATTGGGGAAACGACTGGGGCAAATATGGCTGGAACCGATATGGCTGGGGACTCCATAAGGGTCTGAACCTCTCGGTAGATCTTTCGGTCTTCGCCACTTTCGGCAAGCATGCGCCACACTGGGGCGGTTTTACCCAGACCATCAATGCCACGTATCTCACGCCGCTTACCAAGGACAACAAGCTTTGGATGGCCTTGGGTACCTATCTCAACAACATCAATTACGGAGGCGACAATTTCCGGGATGGCGGTGTGTATGGCATTCTGGGCTATCAGTTTAATGAGCACTGGGAGGCATACATATATGGACAGGTAAGTGTTGCCAATAACTACAACTCCATCTACAACCGTTATGCCGGATATGGTCCTTACGGATATGGCAGATATGGCATGTATCCTGGTGTATGGGGAATGGGCGTAATGCCAGGAGGATATGGTATGGGAGCTGCCGGTGCCAATGTATTAGGTGCCGGAAT
Source organism: uncultured Prevotella sp. (assembly GCA_900544825.1). Lineage (GTDB taxonomy): Bacteria > Bacteroidota > Bacteroidia > Bacteroidales > Bacteroidaceae > Prevotella. Next base: position 19,337 of record UQWP01000040.1, read on the forward strand.
CAGATACACCAACAAGAACTTCTCCATCGGAGTAAGCGTAGAAGGAAACTGGTATAATAACCCAAAGACGCCAACCTATTATAAACAGTATGATTATCCGGTTTCAGAACCGATTAAATGATAAACAATAAAGCCAGCGACCAAAAAAATCGCTGGCTTTATTTATTTTTATGAGTGAGTTGGCTAATTAGGATTATCCATTGATAATTTGAACGATGCGTTCTGCCGAACGTCCATCCCATCTGTCAGGAATACCACCCTTCTTCCATTCACCCTTCACAATCTTCTCCATCGCCTGCTGAAGCTTCTCTGGATCTTCAGCAACGAGCTCGTTGGTTCCTACGGTTACGGTTTCCTGATGCTCGGTATAGCTATTCAGGGTGATGCAAGGCACTCCATTAAAGGTAGCCTCTTCTGCCACATTGCCCGAATCGGTGATTACGCCCATGGCATGGGCTGATAGATAAGAGAAATCGAGATAACCCTGAGGCTGCACGACCATGATACCCGACTGATGGTCAGCCACATCCTGGTAAGCCTTGAAGGCAAGCACGAATCCCAACGCCTTGCCGCGCAAAGGAGCCAGAACCTTGATGCCAGCCTGGCGAGCCACACGGTCGATTGTTGAGATCAAGGTCTTCATCTCATCGATATTGTTGACGATAGCCTTGCGGTTCAAGGTAAGCACCATATACTTGCCATCCTCCAGATGCTGTTCGTCCATCACCTGAGGACGCTTCATACGCTGCTGCAGGAACCGGATGTTATCGATGAGCACATTACCCACCATATAAACCTTAGAGAGTTCGGCACCCTCCTTGTTGGCGATACTGTTGTTGGAGATACCTGCGGTGAAGAGAATATCAGAGAGTCCGTCGATCACCAGACGGTTGATTTCCTTCGGCATGGTGATATCGAAGCTACGGGTACCTGCGGCGATGTGAGCCAACTGAACACCCTGCTTCTTGGTAACGATAGCCACAGCCATGGTAGAAGCCAGATCATCCACCACAATCACCACATCCGTAGGATTCTGCTGGAGATAGCGCTCAAAATGAGCCATTACCATACCGGTCAGCTCATTCATATTCTCACATTCCACACCCAGATAAACATCCGGCTTGCGGATACCCAAGTCAGAGAAAAGGGAATCTTCGAGTGTCTCATCGTCTTCGCGACCGGTATAAACCAGCTTGCACTCCATCTCCTCGCCCGCTTTCCGGGCATTCTCTATCGCTCTCATCACAGGAGCCACCTTAATGAAGTTTGGTCGGGCACCAGCTACAATACAAATTTTCTTTGCCATATATTTTTAATAATACTGAACTTATGAAACTTGAATAAAGTTCCTGTTGATTACTTGAATTACAGAATTACCTGTTTACAGTTTAAACAAATCCTTGATTCCACCAATAGATCCCAGGAGGTTGGTAGCCTCGTATGGCAGATAAACCACCTTATTATCCTTACCCTGAGCCACTTCCTGCATCATGGTGATGTACTTCTGAGCCAACAGATAGTTGGCAGGATTGGTACTTTGACCTACGGCTTCGGTAATCTTCTGGATGGCGATGGCCTCAGCTTCAGCCTTGCGGATGCGGGCGGTAGCCTCACCTTCGGCTCTCAGGATAGCTTGCTGCTTGGCAGCCTCAGCCTTGTTGACGATCGCTGCCTTCTCACCTTCGGAGAGCAGACGCTGCTTCTCCTTCTCACCTTCTGAAGTCAGGATGGTAGCTCGCTTGTTACGCTCAGCCTGCATCTGCTTCTCCATCGCCTGAAGCACACTCTCAGGAGGAGTGATATCCTGCAACTCTACGCGGTTTACCTTGATTCCCCACTTGTTGGTGGCATCATCGAGCACCGCACGGAGCTTGGTGTTGATGGTGTCACGGGAGGTAAGGGTCTGGTCGAGCTCCATCTCACCGATGATGTTACGCAGTGTTGTCTGAGTCAACTTCTCAATAGCATTGGGAAGGTTGTTGATTTCATAAACACTCTTGAAAGGATCCACAATCTGGAAATAAAGCAGTGCATTGATCTGCATCTGGATATTATCCTTGGTAATCACATTCTGGCGGTCGAAGTCATAAACCTGTTCACGAAGGTCGATGCTGCTGGTATAAGTATAACTTCCTCTACGCATCGCCACGATGGTCTTAGCCTGGTCGATGAAAGGAATGATAATGTTGATACCTGGCTTCAGGGTAGCATAATAGCGACCCAATCGCTCGATAATTCTGGTCTCACTCTGAGGAATAATCACGATGGTTTTCTTTACCACTACCAGTGCAAGCAGCACTAGAGCAATCAATACATAAAGTCCTATTTCCATGATGTTTATAATTAAAAGTTAATACTTCTCTACCTGGAGGATGATAGACTGGTGCCCCATCACTCTTACACGGGTTCCCTTGGCGATATCGCCAGCAGCGCCCGGAGCTTCTGCCTTCCAGTCATCACCATCGAGCTTCACTCTTCCATACCCACCGGCAACGATGGTTTCACTCACCTCGCCTATCTGTCCGGCAAGGGCATCGGAGTTACTCTTGCGATGATCAGCTCCCTTATGGATAGCCTTTACCAGATGCGGGCGAATCAACAGGATACTGAGTACGGAACATACCGCCCAGACCACCACCTGCAACCAGAACGGAGCATCCATCACAGCCACAAGTATGCTGATAAGCGCACCGATGGCAAAACAAGTCACGTAGAAGTCGCCCGAAGACAACTCCAGGATGAGGCAGATGAACATGATGACTGTCCAAAATAGCCAGAGGTTTTGAGAGATATATTCCATCATATCGTTATTTTTTAGTTGATTTCTTCATCAGCGAGCTAGCCTTGATGGTCTTGATGCCCGTTTTCTTAGTAGTGGATACGGAAGTCTGTCCCTGAGGCTTGTAATACTTCAGCGCTGTAGGCATCGCCGCCTTCAAGGCAGCAATACGCTTGGCATCAGAAGGGTGATCGCTGAAGATATCACTCTTGCCCTGATTACCCGAAGCCTCAGCCATACGTTCCCAGAAAGGTATCGCCTGCTGAGGATCGTAGCCTGCCATCGCAGCAAAGATCAAACCCATATAGTCGGCTTCTGTTTCGTTTTCACGCGAATACTTCAGATTACGGAAGGAGAAATACTGTCCGGCTACGGCACCCGCCAAATCTCCCACTCCATTACCTACTGCCTGATTCAGCACACCGCTCAGAATGCTGGTACCTACCTGCTGGTTCTGAGCCTTGGAAAGCTGCTCGGCACTATGCTTAGCCACGGCGTGAGCTATTTCATGTCCCAGTACGATGGCGAGCGAGTTATCGCTGGAAGCCACTGGGAGCAAGCCCTCATATACCACAATCTTTCCGCCAGGCATACAGAAGGCATTCACACTGTTGTCCTGAACGAGGTTGAATTCCCAGGAATAGTTCTGCAGATCACTGGCGTATCCGTTCTCCTTGAGATAGGTCTCCACGGCAGCAGCCAGTCGCTTTCCGACTCTTACCACCTGTGCAGTCTTCACGGCATTGGTAGATTTCTTCGCCGAAGCCATGTACTTGGTATATTCCTGATTAGACAAACTCAAAACCTGCGCATCAGAAACTGAGATGCGATGGGTGCGACCCGTAAGAGGCACCTTCTGCGTTGTACCGCAAGATGCGAGCATCATAGCAGCCAACATGCTAAAAACTAAAACCTTAATCCGTTTCATGTTCTATCTTCTCTTAAGTTATATATTCTATTTGCAAGAAATAGCTATCTTATGATTTGCAAATATACATCAAATACACGAAACAACCAAGTTTTTCCGAGAATTTAACAAAAAATTAATCCCGGTTCCGAGATTCAAACGATGAATCTCAGAGCCGGGATTGTTTTTTATGGGGGGAGTTAGAGGAGTTCAACTTCTTTAACTTCCTGATATTACTTCTTAGCATTCATTGCCTTCTTGGCAGCAGCTACAGCCTTGTTGTACTTAGCAGTAGCAGACTTCAAAGCCTTGGCATTGTTAGCCTTCTTGGCAGCAGCTACAGCATCATAAAGGTTCCACAACTTGAACTTAGCAGTAGCCTCCTTCTGTGACTTGGTGTAAGCAGCAGCGGCAGCCTCTGTAGCAGCCTCAGCCTCAGGAGAAGCATACTGATGCTTGTAACCATCCTGCTTGTTCCAGAAACCACGGGTGAAGTCTGGGAAGGTAACAGCAGCGCTGTTGTTGTCCATAGAAAGAGCACCCAGCTCAGCCAAAGAACACCACTCAGCCAAATCATAAACGTCCATATCCAATGGTAAACCATTCTGCAAGCAGTAAACCAGACGAGAGTCCATGATGAAGTCCATACCACCGTGACCCATCTGACGGCCCAGCTCACCATACTTCTTCAAGATTGGATGATAATACTTCTTAATCAAAGCTTCCTTCTGCTCCTTGTTCATGAAACCATGAGCATTGAGGTTGTCCATCTGAGGAGCACCTGTACCCTTGAGCGCCTCGCCAGAAAGAGCAAACTCCTCTGTAGGATACTTGGTAGCATAACCCTTGGTACCTGTGAGCTTGAACAGACGGTTGTATGGCTGAGGAGTCATCACGTTGTGCTGAATCTCAACCACCTTACCCTTGGCAGTACGCATCAAGGTAGTGGTATGGTCACCATTGCGGAACTCCTTGCACTCCTTGCTGCTCTTGTTCTTCACCCAGTCCTTACCAACGAAAGACTCTGTATCCATAGCTACGAGCGTAGTGAAGCGGTCGCCACGGTGAATATTCAGACACTGAGCAACAGGACCCAAGCCGTGAGTAGGATAAACATCACCACGGTTCTCCATGTTATACTTCATACGCCAGTGGAGGTTGTCCTTATCATTGTCAGCTGGATCCTTCCAGTAAGCATCCCAGAAGTCCTCGAGACAATGGATATAAGCACCCTCAGCACGGATGATGTCACCGAAAACGCCATCCTGAGCCATTGCCAGCGCATTCATCTCATAGTAGTCGTAGCAGCAGTTTTCCAAGATGAAGCAATGCTTGCGAGTCTGCTCGCTCAAGTTAATCAGGCTCCAGCACTGATCCAGGTTCATGGCACTAGGAACCTCGATAGCTGTATGCTTGCCATTCTCCATCGCAAACTTGGCAACAGGGAAATGGTGGTTCCAGTCGGCAGCGATATAAACAAGGTCGATGTCAGAACGCTTGCACAAAGCCTCATAACCCTTCGCACCGCTATAGATATCGGCAGGCTTCAAGCCCTGCTTACGCAAGTACTCCTGTGATTTCTCTGCACGAGCCTCCTCGTAATCACACAAGGCAACGATCTCTACACCTGGAATATGGCAGAAACGCATTACTGCCCAAGGACCACGCATACCCAGACCGACAAAGCCCACACGTACTGTCTTCAACTTTGGAGCCGTCAATCCCAAAACATTCTGCTGTCCTGCAGGACGCTCTGGTGTCTCCACTACGATTGTACCCTTGTCCCAATGCCACTTGGTGCCTGGAGACAAAGACTGAGCGCTAGCCGACAAAGAAAATGCCGCCAAAGCTGCCATCAAAAAACTCTTAATTTTCATCCCTAAAGTTAGCAACACTTACTGTTAGTAATTATAATTAATAGGTTCTGATCAACATCTAGGTTTCTCAGCAATTCTCTCAAATCAGCACTCCATTCATCTTAGTGTTGCATTAGAAAACAAATGGAACGCTGAAATGACTCTGCAAAAGTACAAATAAAAAATGAAATACAGAATCTTTTTAGTCTTTTTTTATGGTTAAAGGGACAATTCCAGGCTTTTAACAGGAAAAACGCTCTGAATCAGAATGACAGAAACAAGAAAACGCTAAATGATAGAAACAAGAAAACCGCTTCGCCTAAAGCGAAACGGTTTTCTTTTTACCCTTGCTCTCGTTACCTACTCGATCGAGCGCAGTAACGACATAGGTATATTTCTGATCCTTTACGTATGGTATCGGATAGGTGGTATCGTAAACAACTGCCTGGAGAGCGGTGACATCATTGAGATTTACAGGCGCTCCCTTTTCGAAACGGTAGATGGCAAAGCGGTTGGCTACATCGCCCCATTTCTTCTTCTTTGCCTTTGGAGCCTTCCAGGTAAGCAGAGGTCCCTTCTCTGTCCACTCCATCTTCAGACTCTTCACACCCTTTGGCGCCTTATCGTCGAGGAACGGCATCAATGGAGGAAGCGAAGGATATTTCCAGTAATAATCGCGCAGAGTATGACCGATATTGCCTACATTATCTGCAGCAGTCTTGGCATACCAGAGCACAGTGCCCTGTACATTATTCATCTGCTGGTGAAGGCGATGCTTGGCTGGCAACTGATGACTCTTCGGATTGGCAGGATCGGCAAACTTAGCGGTACGCTCAATATCCTCACCTATATAAAGAGGACGGTTGCCGGCATACTTGTTCCACCACTGGATGAGGGTCTTGTAATCTGCCGCCTTGTTACCTATCTCCCAATAGATCTGAGGCACGCAGTAATCGATGAAGCCATTGTTAACCCAGAGGAGAACATCGGCATAGAGATCATCGTAGTTCTGAAGGCCGAAGGTCTGAGATCCGATAGGAGAGTTTTTCCTGTTGCGATAGATACCGAAAGGAGAAACGCCGAACTTCACCCAAGGCTTGACACGATGGATGGTTTCACCCAACTGCTTGACGAACCGGCTCACATTGTCTCTTCTCCAGTCACCGATATTGCGGAAACCACGAGGATTGGCTGCATACATCTGCTGATCAGGAATCTGCTTGCCAGCTACCGGATAAGGATAGAAGTAGTCGTCGATATGGAAACCATCGATATCATAACGGCTCACGATATCAGCAGCCACCTGACAGGTATAATCGGCAGCCTCCTGGAGAGCCGGATTGAGAAGCACGAGATTATCATAGTTGAAACAGAGGTTCGGATGCTTCTTCACTACGCTCTGGGATGATACCTGGGAGAACGAAGTAGAACCATGCTTAGCACGGTAAGGATTGATCCAGGCATGAATCTCCATTCCACGCTGATGACACTGCTCAACCATCCACTCCAGCGGGTCCCAATAAGGCGACGGAGCCTTGCCCTGGACACCGGTAAGGAACTTGCTCCAAGGTTCGAGGTCGCTCTGATAAAGGGCATCGCATTCGGCACGCACCTGGAAGATGATGGCATTCACGCCATCCTTCTGCAATTCATTGAGCTGTTGGGTAAGCATCGACTGGATCTGCTGGGTAGATTTACCCAAATACTGTCCGTTGACACACTGGATCCAGGCGCCACGGAATTCACGTTTGTTCTGTGCCATCAGCGAAGTCTGAAACATCAGTATCATCGCCAAAATCAGCATCCCTAAGATTTTCTCTCTTCTCACTTTTTTATATTTAATGTTAAATGTTAATTGTTAAATGTTATTTTTTCTCATCCTCATCACGCAGCGTAGGCAGCGAGATATGGTATTTCACGGCGAGCAGTCGGATGATGCAGACCGTGAGGAAGGAGGCAACCACTGTAATATAGAGGCTTAAGCCCAGATAGCTGAATGCCCAGTAAACCAGTCCGCCCAACACACAAGCCATCGCATAGATCTCCTTACGGAAGATAACCGGTTCCTCGTTGAGAAGCACATCGCGGATGACTCCTCCAAAGGAGCCCGTGATACATCCCATGATGATAGCTACCCAGAATGGGAAGCCACAATCGAGGGTCTTCTGGATTCCGGCGATATTGAAAAGCGCCAAACCGAGGGTATCGAAAAGAAACCAGGTATTGTCTAGACGCTTCAGATAATGATGGCATACAATCACCACCAGTTGTGCCAAGAACGTAAACAGAAGATAGATAGGACTCGACATCCAGAAAGGATTCAAGCCCAGCATCACGTCGCGGATAGTTCCGCCTCCGATGGCTACAGCCACACCACATACAAATCCGCCCAGCCAATCATAATGCTTGCTGGCGGCAAGTCTGATGCCCGAAAGGGCAAATGCAAAGGTTCCAATGAACTCGATGACGCTCTGGAGAGTCATCACCAGTTCCGGGTCTTGATGAATAGTCATTTTCTCGTAATAAATTATTTGATGTGGGGGATTTCAAATCCCCCGGTTTTTAAAGGTCGAACATTTTTTTACGACGGATTGCAAATCCGTCGGAACGCCTAGCGGTTCTTGAATCTTTCTCCCCAGCAGGTAACCATCCAGTTATAGAGGCGTTCTTCTGAAGGAGAATGCTGCGGATGCCAGAACCTGGCGTCTTTCAGCTCATCAGGTAGATATTGCTGCTCTGTGAAATGCCCCGGATAATCGTGAGGATATTTATAGCCATCATGATAGCCCAGGTCTTTCATCAGTTTGGTAGGTGCATTGCGGATATGCAGCGGCACAGGCAGATTCCCCGTCTGCTTCACCGTGGCAATGGCATCATTGATGCCCAGATATGCACTGTTGCTCTTCGGACTGGTTGCGAGATACACCACCGCTTCGGCAAGTGCAATCCTAGCCTCAGGCCAGCCTATCTTCATCACCGTATCGAAGGCAGCATTTGCCAGCAGGAGAGCATTCGGATTCGCCAGCCCCACATCCTCGCTTGCACTGATCACCACTCTACGGGCGATAAACTGCGGATCTTCGCCGCCCTCTATCATACGCGCCATCCAATAGAGCGCCGCATCAGGGTCACTGCCTCGAATGCTCTTGATGAAGGCAGAGATGATATCATAATGCATCTCGCCCTGCTTATCATAAGCCAGTGGATTCTGCTGCAACTGTTCCTCTACCATCTTATCGGTGATAACCACTTCCTCGCTACCAGCAGATTCCACCACCAGTTCCAGGATATTGAGCAGTTTCCGGGCATCACCGCCACTGAAGCGGAGCATGGCTGCGGTTTCCTTCAACTCAATCTTCTTCTGCTTGAGTTCCACATCCTCGGTGATGGCACGCTGCAGGAGTCCCTCCAGGTCTTCCTTCTCCAACGATTTGAGCACATAGAGCTGGCAACGGGAGAGGAGCGGACGGATGACCTCGAAAGAGGGATTTTCGGTGGTAGCACCTATCAGGGTGACAATACCCTTCTCCACCGCCCCCAGCAGAGAGTCCTGCTGACTCTTGGAGAAGCGGTGAATCTCATCTATAAATAAGATAGGAGAAGCAGAATTGAAGAATCTGCCACTCTTCGCCCTCTCTATCACCTCGCGCACATCCTTTACGCCACTGGTAACGGCAGAAAGGGTGTAGAAAGGAACCTGCAGGGTCTGGGCTACGATTTGAGCCAAAGTAGTCTTGCCCACTCCCGGAGGCCCCCAGAGGATAAAAGAGGATATGCGCCCTGCGTCTATCATCTTGCGCAGCACGGCACCCTCACCCACCAGATGCTTCTGTCCGACATAATCGGCGAGCGAGCGAGGTCTCATTCTTTCAGCTAACGGTTCACTCATATCAATTATTTTTTCGCCACAAAGGTAATGAAAAAAAACGAAACACGCATAAGTTTTTAGGATAAAAGAAAAAAAAATGCAGAAAAGCAAAAAAATAAGCTAGAAAATTTGGATATATAAAAAGAAGTACTTACTTTTGCAATCAAAATACGTACAACAATGAGAAATGAAAAAAAAATCACCCTCAAGACATTGACCAAGAGCAGTGTCTGGAATCTCCAGGAGAATGATGTTTTCCGTCTCTGGGAAGCTGCCGAGAAAGACAACGACCTGAAGGACAATCAGCGTAGATACCTCGACATCATTCGTAGTGCTTTCGAGATTGAGCCAGTCAAGATTGACCGTACTGAAGTGCTCGATAAGTTGATGGACCGTGGCTTCAAGATCGGTACCTTCCGTATCGACGACAAGAACGAAAAGTATGCCATCAAGAAGCGCCCTATCATGCGTGTGACTGACCTCACCTACGAGAACATCGGTCATATAACTGCGACCAAACTCGTCGAAGTGCTGGAGCGTAACTTTGGCGGTGGCTGGGACAGTCTGTCTCAGAGCATCAAGGATATCATCGAGAGCGGTTTCGACATCAGTACCACTACCCTTCCAAAGGATCGCCTGAAGAAACCAGGTGGCCTCTACGAGAAGAAGCTCGCTGATGACTACGAAGTGCTCGTAGTGCCTAAGGGCACCTGGGTTGAGGCAATCTTCGCCAAGGAGAAGCCAAAGCAGGAGAAAATCCGCATGAAGTTTATGGATGACGACATGGACCGCGATGAGGATGTGCTGGACCGTGACGACGATGAAGATGAGGATGCACCAGAGATTGAGGATCACTACAATGATCCTGATGAGGACGATGATGCATTCGATGACGACAAGCTCACCGAGGAAAGCTACCGTACTACCTTTGAGGATCCAGAGAACCTGGGACTCGATGATGCAGAGGACGTAGCTGATGACGATTATTAAAATATACATTATTATATAATAAGGAGAAAGAAATGAACGCAGTAGTAGGATTATTCGCATTAATCGTGGTAGCAATCGTAGGTTGGGCTATCGCAGAATTCAAGTACAAGACCTTCACCTTTACCCGTTCTGAGAAGGATATCGAGGAAGAGAAAGAGTTGGAGGAGCAGAAGCGTGCCGAGGGTTTCAAGGAGATGAACATCCGCGACATTATGCGTAAGAACTCTACCAATGGCTACAATGCCGTAGGTTAAAGAGGGACTTTTAAACTCTAAAAGAAAATGATGATACAATACACCATCATTGCAACGATACTGGCGGTATGCATTCTGTATGCCGCCTTTCGCATTTACAAATCGTTGCAACAGGCAAACAAATGCAAGGACGGCAACTACCGGTGCAGTGGTTGCGCTTTTTACGAACAGTGCAAGAAGAAGGGAAAGCTGGATTCCACAAACAAGAAGCAGGACTCTACAAAAAGAAAGTTGGATTCTACAAAGAATCACTAGAATTGAATAGAGAAAATGAATATTTTTGAAAAAAAACGAATAATTTTCGAAAAAAGATGCGGAAAGATTTGGTGGATTCAAAAAAAAGTAGTACCTTTGCACTCGCTTATCAGAAATGGTAACTAAAACTCTACAAGGTGTCTTAACCGAGCGGTTAGGTAACGGTCTGCAAAACCGTGTAGAGCGGTTCGACTCCGCTAGACACCTCGCAAAAAGGAAATCCTTACAAAAGGGTTTCCTTTTTTGTTTTCTATATCTTCCCTACAGAATCCCTTTCACACTAGTCATTAATTAAATAAATGTAGGATTACTGGGGAAAAACTAAAGAAAAACAGAGCAAATTGAAGAAAAAAGCATTTTTTTTAAAAATAGTTTAGAAATTATTTTTTTAAACCAAATATTTTTGCTACCTTTGCAAACGTTATCCTGAATACAATCTTTTTACCTTAAAGAAAACTAATACCTATTGAATGTAGAGCAGTTGTCTGAGAAGATAGCTGCTCTTTACTTTTTAATTTTCCCCCATTTTTCCTATAACTTACTTTTTCCTTCCATCTATACAATATTGCCCACTATCCTCCGTTTTTATAAATATGAACAAAATAGAAATCATAGAACTTCCCAAGATATATGATCCTCGCGGCTGTCTTTCCGTCGCCGAGGAAAACATCCATATCCCCTTCGAAATAAAAAAGGTGGAATGGAATCACATCGGCGCCATTCAGCCAGATGCTCCTATAGAACTTGGAGAGAATCCTATGATGCTGATTGCACTGGCAGGAGAAATCACTATACAGGTCATAGAAGAAGCAAGAACCCTCAGGCTAACCCGTCCTAATCAGGCTCTGATTCTGGGAAAAGATTGCAAAAGCAGCATAATTGATAGCACCAAGCATTCCCTGCTTCTTACTATTCATCAAAAATAAAGGAAATGGAAACAGAAAACGAGAAGAAAGCCATCAAGTATCTTGATCTGAAGGCTATCAATGCCCCATACGAAGAAGAAATCAAGAAGGAAATCAATCAGGTAGTAAGTAGCGGATGGTACTTACAGGGAAGATGCGTGAAGCAGTTTGAGAAGAATTATGCCTCTTTCATCGGCACCGATTACTGCATTTCCTGCGGTAACGGACTGGATGCTCTCAAACTGATTCTGATGGGAGAAATGGCTATTGGCAAGATCCACCAGGGTGATGAGATTCTGTTGCCTGCCAACACCTATATTGCCACCATTCTTTCCATCACAAGCGTGGGACTCGTTCCCATCCTCGTAGAACCCAACCCAGAGACTCTGCAAATCGACGAGAACCTCATCGAGAGCAACATCTCCTATAAAACCAGGGGCATCATGCTGGTACATCTCTACGGCAAGTTATCCTGGACGGAAAGAATCCAGGAGATCTGTAAGGAGAACAACCTGCTGATTTTCGAAGACAACGCACAGGCTTTCGGATGCGGATACATCAACAGCTCTGCGCGAGAGGCTATCAGAAGAAAGCTGAATATAGAAAACGAGAATATCACCTATCAAAACCAGATAGATATCATTGACAATAATGCCATCCTGAAAAGCATCACCCACACAGGAGCTTTAGGAGATGCAGGCGCCCACAGTTTCTACCCAAGCAAGAACCTGGGAGCATTGGGTGATGCGGGTGCCGTGACAACCGATGATGAAGAGCTGGCTGAGGCTATCCGAGCCCTCCACGATTATGGAAGAACCAGCAGGTTTGATTTTGAATATCAGGGTATCAATTCCAGGATGGATGAGATTCAGGCTGCTGTGCTCAATGTAAAACTGAGACATCCCCACGATGAGCATATCGCCAGATGCAGGAAGGCGATGCTCTATCTGGAATATCTGCACCCAACTATCGTAGAACGCTGCATCCCGAAGAGATTACTGGAAGATCCATTCAGCAATGTACTCCATATCTTCCCTTTCATTACCGAAGAAAGAATGAGACTGAGGGAGTTTCTGAAGGATGAATCAGTAGAAACAGCGATACACTATCCTATTCCACCCAATGAGCAACTGGGATATCCTGAGCTTCGACATTATCAACTGCCGATTACCCAGGACATCGCCTGCCAGGAGCTGAGTCTTCCCTGCAACTCTACGCTGAGAGACGAGGAAGTGATCCGGGTAGCAGAGCTCATCAACGATTATTTCTTGCGACGCAATCTGCGATAGAAGTCTTGCAGACGACCAGGAGCAACGCCCTTCTTCTGCAAAGCTTCCAGTTCGCGATAGGCATCCAACTTTCTGTTGAGCATGATGAGGAGATCGATGCGGTTGATGCGGTAATCGGTATTATCCTCATCAAGGGCGATTGCCTTGGCATAATCGTACTCGGCAAGTTCCAGCTGACCACGCTCCTTCTCCATACCGCCACGTGCCGCATACGCCATCGCACTATCCGGATATTGCTCTATGAGGTTGTTAATGCCATCATACGCCTCGGTATAATGCTTGTCCTTCTCATTCAGCAGCGCCAGACCGAGCTGTGCCTGGAAGTTGCCAGGCACCAAAACCAGGAGGTTCTGATAATCGAGACGGGCAAAGTTATAGCGCAGAAGCTTCTCGTTAACGAACGCACGGTAGAAGAGACCTGCGATATTGGTATTGTTGAGGAACAACACCTTGTCCAGGTCATCCTTGGCATAACTCCACTGTTCCAACTGGATATTCCATGCCGCCTTCTTCAGGCGCAGATCGATGCTGTCAGGATGATAGGCAAGCACACTCGTTGCTGCCGCCAGGGAATCTCGCAGCGCCTTGTTCTGATCCTTGGAATCAGCCGTCAAATTGTTTTGCTGGGCAAACAGAGGTGTAGCCAGCAAGCAACCTATATATAATATGATACTTTTCTTTTTCATGCTGCAAAAATACAAATAGTTATGCAATCAGCCAAAAAAGGAAAGATAAAAGATGTTTAGAATTTTCAAAATAAAATAAACAGAAGCAAAACTCCTTGTTTTTAAGGGATTTTGCGATGCAATATTTATCCTTAAGGAAAAAAATAATTTCCCTTAAGGATAAATATATATGAGGGTGTGTCATAAGTCCATGACGCACCCTTTTTCGCAAAAACTCCTACTTG
>UQWP01000041.1 GCA_900544825.1 uncultured Prevotella sp.
AACCAAAACTCTCAAACAAGTGAGTTAATATTGGAACATAGAACTGGACACCCTATTAAATAGATTAAAAACAAGCAGGTCATAATACCTGCGATAATAAAAATCAAATCCAGGCAAACGCCATTTGGAGGCTTTTCCTGCTCCGTTCTGGCATTATTGCTGTACGATGTCTCCAGCTGCCTGCTAAGCAGGCTTACCTGGTTTTGCAAGGAGTCTCGCTCACTTTCATACCGAAGACACAGCTGCTGCAAGCTGTCACACGATGCCTCTACGATGATCGTTGGCATTTCGCCACCGTCATTCGGCTTTACGTACGCCTTCACGTTAGCACGGCCATGCTTGCCGTTGTAGCTTGCGCCCTGCGGCAGAGAGAGGAGATTATCCATCGGAATGCTCAACCGGACCGTGTCGCTCGCTATCGGCTGGGTCCACATCGCCATTGTCTTCACCTGGCTTACCATCTGACTCAGACTTTGGCTTGTACTGTCGGCGCTTTGTACGCTTTGCACCAGGTTCTGTTCCTTCCTGGTCGTCTTCGTCGTGGCGCAGCTCACCACTGACAGGGCAGCTAGCACGGTGAGGGCAAAGCTGGATAGCTTCGATTGCACGACTGAGGCGGTTAAGTAGCTTGCGCATGCGAGCGTTCTCCTTGTTGAGTTCCTCAATAGCCTTTGCATTTTTCTCTGCACTCTCATCTAGTTTCTTCTGAATTTTAATCTGTTCCTGCCCAAGATCCTCATACATCTGCTTATAGATGTCATGCACTTTCTTGTCAGCTTCAGCTTGTTTTACTTTTCGATTGGCTATCCAGGCGATGGCAGCACCTATGCCGCCACTGGGGATAGCCCATTGCAGGATGTTCATGATGATGTCTGTCATCGCCTTTCAAACTTTTCTAAACCTAATAAACTATCAACTATTACTAAAAAGAACCTAAACTTGCCTGATACCTAACGAACGGAGCCATTCCTGGACATCAAAGGACGGACAGGCTTTCTTTGGATTCAGCTCGTTATGTCCAACAATACGGATCTGAGGGAATCGGTCATGGAAGTTTCTCACATAATCAGCAAGAGCCTTCTTCTGCTCCAGGGTGCGGGTGTCGAGCGGTTTACCGTCGTACTTGCTCACACCTCCCGCATAGACGACATGCCGACTTACGGCATTATATCCAGCTGCACCATTGGTAATCTCCCATGGATCCACCTCCGCATCCTCGTTATTATCTACCAGGCGCTCTATACTACCGTCCAGATGCACGAGGTCTGTATAGCCCACCTGTTTCCATCCTCTGCCGCCCTTGGCTGGAGGGTCGCAGTGCCAGTGCCGGATGTCGGCGGCTGTCACCTCCCGACCTTCCGGCGTGGCAGTGCAGTGGATTACCAGATATTTCATATTCGCCATACGATTAACCAGCGTTATAGCCTGAACGGATTACGCCACCAGCGTCTTCCTTCTTAGGCAGACAGATGAAATAATGACGGTATGAGATGAGGTTGCGCTGCTGCTGTGGATCGTTCTCTGCGGCGCTATAATACATCTTGGTACTACCAGTAGCCTTGAACACACGAGGCACGTAGAAAGCGAATGAGCACTGGAACTCACCAGCCTTAGGCGCTGCTCCCAACGCATTCTTCTTGCCAGCGGTGCTATAAGTAGGATTGGCACCGAACTCGTAGATATCGAAGCCGTACAACTTACCGACCTTGCCGTCATTGCGGTCCACGTTGTACTGTTCCTTGAAAGTCTGTTCTGTCTCGAGCAGGTCATTCACGTGGTCAGTACAGAGCACGAGTCGGCGATTGGTTGGAGGAACGCCCAACTCATCAAGCTTGCGCTTCAAGTTCACCAGGTCATCCATGCAGAGCTTAACTCGTTTGGTTGCAGGATCCGTGGCGCCAGACGTTACCAATACTGGAGTCTTGGCGGTATTCTCGTTGGCGCAGAGAGCATGGGCAGCCTTGGCATACTTGGTGTCATTAAGTGCGTTGGCGCAGCTCTCCTTGACACGAGCCATCTTGTCGTAACTCAGGGCATACAACTCATCATCGGTGACAGGAACGACCTTCGTCTGGAATTTATCGAGAGAGAAGGTCTTGTCTCCATCCTCGAGTTCCTGGATTTCGATAGGATATGTCTTGTTATTAACCAGTACCTGAGGATCTGCACCGACATCCACCATGTGAATTACGTCATTATCCACGATGGAACTCTGATCCGGCACTCCTACAAGCCAGGAAGCGTCCAGATAGGAGCGAAGAGCCTTGATAAGCTCGCCTGTCCATACCTCTTTAAGAACACCTGCGCAAGCAGAACCCTTTGGCATAAACGTTCCTGCCGCAATAGCAACAAGGGAAGCAACAGCTGCGCCCCAAAATGGATTATACCCCAACAAGAGTGCGATGAGAGCACCCATAATCGCATTGAACAATAATGCGGAAAATACTTTAAACAACTTTCTCATATTATAGAATTTTTATGTTACCTTGAAATTAAGCTGGTTCAAATCCGTACTCAGCCTTGTAGAGGCGAACGAACTCATCAGGATGATTGTCGTGCAGATCAATCATTTTGCCGGATGGAACGGCACTCAGCTTCTCATACTTGGAGAAGTCAGTTTCCTCTGCCACAATCTGACCTGTACTGGTACGGTGCAACTGTACGGAGAGCTTAGCTTGTGGCTGCATAGCCGACAAGGTCAACTTCAAAGAGTCGATACCTATCTTTTTGCCGAGCTCGACAAAATGATTCTTCATACCGGCATCGATACGCTTCTCACTTACAGCCTGATCCACAGCGGCAGTAATACCAGCAAGAGCAAGCGCCTCCTGCGCCGTCTTCAACTCATCAACCTGCTTCTGGAGTGCTGCTGCACCCTCGGCCTTCAACTTCAACTCGCCAAGCTTCTGCAAGACGGTAGCTTCGTCAGCTGTTTCACTAAGCCCCAGCTGAAGGGCTAAAGTTTTCAATTCCATTTCTACTTCTTTTTTAAGAGGATTAATATTACTATTCAACAAAGGCAAGAAAGTACTTTCACTCTCTTCGCCTTTCATCAACGGCAACTGCTCTCCATTCGGAGAGTATAACACGATGGCGTTATCATTGCCACCGATATCCACGGCGCTCACCTCAAAGAGGCGGCTCTTGGTGATTGTCTGCGCAGTCTGTCCTTCCAGCACAAGACTCTTATCATCGGAAGTCTCCAGGATCTGCAAGTTGGCGCTTACCATGCGCATCGACCCGAACTCATACTGTTTCTTCAGCCGCTGGCTCAGCTCAGTGGCTCCGTCAAACTCGATCTCTCCAGTCAGCTCTCCGTTTTCCACCTTCAGGTTCTTCACCAGCCCGACTACACCTTGACTGCGGTCATGCATATACAGTAATACAGGATTGCGCTCGTACTGTGTCAGGTCAATACCTGATGTAATGATGCGCGTACCATAGCAGTTCACGCTCTCATCGCTAATTCTAACTTTCTTTCCCATTTGCGATTCGTTTTTGAATTTCGACTGCAATATTACGAACTTTCCACGAACCCTCCAAAAAACGCTGCAATCGCTTCATAAAGGTATGCAATCATTTCATACTTTTTTGGCAGACTCCCTAAAAAATGCCAATTTTGCAGTGGGTTTCAACAT
The DNA here is from genome assembly GCA_900544825.1 of uncultured Prevotella sp. Classification (GTDB taxonomy): domain Bacteria; phylum Bacteroidota; class Bacteroidia; order Bacteroidales; family Bacteroidaceae; genus Prevotella. Next base: position 3,639 of record UQWP01000041.1, read on the forward strand.
AGCCCGCCATTTTATTCACATTAAAACACAGTTATAACATGACAAAAGCAGAATTAGAAAAGAAGAAAAAGCTCGCCAGAACATTATATATGGCAGGCAAGGATCAGAACGAGATAGCAGACCAGATAGACATCTCCCGTCAGACTCTCTCCAAATGGGCCAACCAGGAAGGATGGAAGGAGCAGCGGGCTGCTACAAGCGTGACCCGCCCGGAGCTGGTAAACAAGCTGCTCCATAGCATCGACACCCTCATTACTGATGTCAATGCTTCAGGTGATGCGGCTAAGATTGCCGGACTGGGTGACAAGCTGGCTAAAATGTCGGCTGTCATAGAGAAGCTTGACAAGAAGGCCAACGTAGTAGATGCCATTGAGGTATTCATGGCGTTCAGCAAATGGATGCAGTTCCGGGCGCAAAACGACCCGAATATCACACCGGAACTTCTCAAGACATTCAATTATTACCAGGATCTCTTCATCTCCGACAAGATGCAGAACGGATTTTCCTGCGACCTTTAATACATATATATAATGGCAACACTAGCAGAAAAGAAAAAGGCCATAGAGGAATGGAAGGAGCACTGCAAGCAGATAGCGGCGCTCACAGATACATCGCTCATGGCTCCAGAAGGCAAGAGCGAGAAGGAAGCTCGCATTCACAGGCTACAGCAGAACTATGCTGCTTTCTGCGAGTATTACTTTCCTCACTTCCTGCAACTCAAGGACAAGACCACCGGAAAGGTAATCCGCACCATCCACAATGCGCCATTCCACAACCAGGCAGCAAGCAAGGTCAAGCGCACCGCCAACCTGAAGGCTGTATTCATGTGGCCGCGCGGTCATGCCAAGAGTACCCACATGGATGTATTCACGCCCTTGTGGCTCATGTTCCAGCCGCTACGTCTGATAAACTTCATGGTGGTAGTCGGCAAAAGCGAGGATGCAGCCTGCCGTCTCCTGGGTGACATCCAGGCAGAACTGGAGTACAACGACCGCCTCAAGCGTGACTTCGGAGAGCAGAAGCCTGCTGGAGGAGACTGGACCGACGGGGAATTTAAAGCGAACTGCGGTGTCAAGTTCCTGGCATGCGGTCGCGGTCAGAGTCCCCGAGGTCTCCGTGATAGGGAAGCCCGCCCTGACTACATCGTCATCGATGACCTTGATGACGACGAACTCTGCAAGAACGAGAAGCGAGTACGTGAGCTTACCTCCTGGGTGAAGTCCGCACTCTTCGGCTCCCTTGATGTTGGCCGTGGCCGTTTCATCATGGTCGGCAACCTGATCTCCAAGAACTCCGTACTCTATAACATCGCCAATACCAAAGGTGTTTTCCTGAGTAAGGTGTATGCCGTGGAGAAGAACGGTGATCCGGTATGGAAGGAGAAATGGACACGGGAGGAGGTAGATGCTTACCGGGAATTCGTCGGTTACAGGGATTGGAATAAGGAGATGATGCACAACCCCATCATCGACGGTTCTATCTTCCGTCACGAATGGATCAAGTATAAGCGTATGCCTAAACTCACCAGGTATGATGCCCTGGTCTGCTATACGGACCCATCCTGGAAATCCACTACAGCCAACGACTATAAGGCATGCAGACTCTGGGGAAAGCTGGGCAGCGAACTTCATCTGATAGACTGCTTCGTGCGCCAGGCTACCACCGGAGAGATGGTAAGGTGGCAATACAACCTCTACGAAAGAGCCATGGAGCAGGGAGCCAGTATTCAGTTCTATATGGAGTCGAACCTGATGCAGGATACGGCTCTCGACGAATTCTATAAGGAGGGAGAGCTTCGGGGCTATCAACTTCCGATATCTGCTGATAACCGGAAAAAGCCCGACAAGCTACAGCGTATCGAGAGTGTAGCCCCTTTATGGGAACGAGGCTTGGTGTTCTACAACGAGAACCTGAAAGACTCAGAGGATATGCAGGTAGGAATCGAGCAGACGCTGGCTCTGGAACATGGAAGCAGGGCGCACGATGATGCTCCGGATGCTGACGAGGGAGCTATCTTTATCCTGCAGCGTCAAGGCCGCATCGACGCTTTCGAGCCACGCATAGGTAAGCGAAGACCTCCGAAAAATGGTTGGTAATTAAAAAGTAGTTTATATGTTTATTACTCAAGAAGATTTCAAGGTGGTGGCTTCTGAAGCCGCACTCAAGGTCATCACCCAGGCAGACGACACTAACGCCGACAATGCCATTCAGGAAGCGGTGGAAGAGATAGCTGGCTATCTCCGTCCTAAATATGACTGCGGCAAGGTTTTCTCTGCCGTAGGAAATGACCGCAACCGACAGATAGTAATGTACGCGGCGGATATTGCTCTCTATAATATGATTGCAGCACAACCGCAGAGAATGGGCAGTGATGTGCGCAAGGAACGCTACGAGCGTGCCATCAAGTGGCTCGAAGGCGTAGCTGCCGGAAAAATCGTTCCGGACCTGCCGATAGCCACAGACGAGGCTACAGGCGAAGCTAACACCAATGGCGTCAAGTGGGGAAATGGTCCCAACCGTCACTCCTGGTAATCCGTATTCAAGTTCAATATTCTAAAAAAATCAAGCAAGATGAATCTATTTGACAAGACATTACAGGGCATCTACGACATCCGGCGCGCCGTCAAGGGTGAGCCGCAACTGCTGCACACCAAGTTCGGTGACATCATCCTCGCCGACAAGGCAACCCGCAGAAATGCCCAGCATATCATATCCAAGCTTCAGCGAACCACCGAAGCACTTACCAAGAGCGATATCCGGAAATGGCGCAAGGCATGGCAGCAGGCTATCAGCATAGAGAGCCCCAACAGACAGATGCTCTACGATATCTACAGAGATACCGCTACGGATGCCCACATTACCGGATGTATCAGCCAGCGCACAGGCTTCGTCCTTTCCAAGTCTTTTAACATCGAAGACAAAAGCGGCAAACCTTGTGACGAACTCAAGCATTATTTCGACCAGGAATGGTTCTACGAACTCTGCCGCCTCATTCTTGATTCTATCTATTATGGGCATTCCCTGATAGAACTGGGAGATATCAGGAAGGATGGAGACGGATGCCCTTGCTACTCGGAAGTAAAGCTTATTGACCGCAAATTCGTAATTCCGGAACATCATCGTGTAGTCACAGACCTCGGACAGGATTGGACTACGGGAATAGACTATTGGGAGCCGAAATGGTACAATAACCTTATCGAGGCAGGTAAGCCCGACGATCTTGGACTCTATCTCAAGGCCGCACTCCACGCTATTCCGAAGAAAAACGTCCTTGCGGCATGGGATGTCTTCAGTGAGATTTTCGGAATGCCTATGCGAGTAGCCAAGACCGCCTCTAGAGACAAGACGGACCAGCAGCGCATCGAAGAGATGCTCAAAGGTATGGATCTCGCTCCATGGGCATTGTTCCCCGAAGGAACGGATATCCAAATTATCGAAAGTACCAAGAGCGATGCATTCAATGTCTATGACAAGCGTGTGGACCGTTCCAACAGCGAAATCTCCAAGCTTATCCTCGGGCAGACTATGACTATCGAGGATGGCAGCTCCTTATCCCAGAGTCAGACCCACCTCAAGGTATTCGAGAACCTGGTTGAGAGCGACGCGAAGATGCTGGCAAGCATTATCAATAACCAGCTCATCCCCCGTATGATCCGACACGGCTATCCGCTTCAAGGCTACCACTTCTCTTGGGATGAAAGCATTGATTATACACCGGAACAGCAGATGGAATACGAAAAAATGATCTCCGACCGCTACGAAGTAGATCCAAAGTATTTCGCAGATAAATACAATATGCCTGTAGGCGAACGCATACAGCAGCCTGGATTGCAGCTCTCCAGACCTTTTTTCGACTAAGCCCCGATGACTATAAGGGGCTGCACAGCCGATACGAATCCATCATTGGCAAAATGAACATCCAGCTCACGTCAGCCGACGAGAAAAAGCTGCGGTACCAGGAAATATCCTCCAGTTTCGACAAGTTGATGAAAGCTCTCTTCCGTCAGCATGGCGCACACCTGGATATCAATATCCTGACGAGCAACGAGGCCATGGATTTTATTCAGGAACATACCGATATTCTGGACTCCAGTTTCGAGAAGGTGGAAATGACCGATAAGATGCGCGAGCGGTTAACCCGCTCCAACTATATCTTCTCCGGCATGAAAACCTTCCATGAGCTCAACGAGGCATTCCCGAGCTTGCTCGATGAGAATGGAGATAGAAAACCGTTCGAACGCTTTTTGAATGATGTGCGAAAGATTAACGAGACCTACAACAGGAACTACCTTCGTGCAGAATACGGCTTCGTACAGTCTTCTGCTACCATGGCCGCCAAATGGGAACGCTTTGCCGAGGATGGTGACGAATATTATCTCCAGTACAGAACAGCCCATGATGACAAGGTACGACCGGAGCACGCAGCTCTCGATAGAGTTACACTACCGATGAGTGATCCTTTCTGGGAGAGTTACTATCCTCCAAATGGATGGAACTGCCGCTGCACGGTGGTTCAGGTTCTCAAATGGAAGTATGATGCCACGCCTCGTGGCGAAGCGATGGACAGAGGAAAGGAAGCCTTAGACGGAGAACGTTTTAGCATCTTCCGGTTCAATAGCGGAAAGCAGGGTAAGGCGGTTCCTGACTACAATCCTTACACCATCAAGAAGTGTAACAGTTGTAACCTGGCCAAAGGAGACTCAAACGCCTCTATCTCTAAAAACGAACTGTGTTCTGCCTGTAAGATCATCAGAACACAAAAGAAATGAAACACAAAATGGCGAGTGTCATCACGACACCCGCCATTTTTTTTAGTTCTAACGATTATTGTCAATACTTAACGCTCGTCTTCGCATATAAGCGCCTAAAAGCATAATAAAAATTTAATTAACAACAAAAATTTTATATAAATTACAGAACCTAATATAATGTGGTATATATATGATTTGAATGAAACTTATCTCGCTGTGCTCCAGGGTTTGAGATACTTAACCTTGAATACATCAATGTTCTCGTACAACTCCTCATGGCTTCCATTGGATAGAGTCTGCTTAGGATAATACCCGTCAAACGATTTGCTTCTAATACCTTCCAGCGCCTGCCAGATCTTGTCAGTCAACTGCCAAGCCTCTATAGGCGCATTTTCGCTCCAGTCTATTACCGTATGCAGTTTGATATCCCCGTTACCTCGGAGAGCGCCCTGCATCGTTGTCCAGTCTATCGCTCCCAACTCTATGAATACTGCCGGGCGCTGCCATGGCTCGTCCTGATCTGCATAAACTACGTTCTCATTCCACAGATCCACATGTTTCACCTCGGGAATATTTTTCAGCTGCTCCACGAGTGCAGCGTATAATTCTTGTCTTGGATCCATATCTTGTTTATTTAAATTTGAAGTCGTTCTCAAAATAAGAAGTAAGATTATCTTCTATGATGCGCCTTACATCTTCCTCTACCTCGGGACTCATACCCAGGAACTGACGCTTAGGAATCTTGATAACCTTTCCTTCCTTCATCAGAGCCATCGCTTTCCAGAACTCAGCTTCCGTTCCGAGCTGTCGGTTCTTCTTGTTGTTGCGAAGCTCGCCGTTTTTCTTCCTGCCAAAACCGCCTTGTGCTTCATTATATTTAGCCCAGAAGTATCTTTTCATCCTGGCAGTAACCTTGATTTCTCCTCCTTCATTGTGTATCGCGGCATAAGAGAGATCACTGTAGAAGGTAATGCTGCTCTCGTCGCTTCTGCTACTGATGCTTTTCCTCAGTGCTCCCGTATCAATGAGAATATGACCACCGGGGCGAAGCGGGCTTCTTCTTCTCGCCCAGGCTTTGGTAAAGAAAGCCTGTCTCTCAAAGTTCTGATCAAACTCATCACCGATGTCGATTCTAATATCCTTCAGAATACGGCCTATTACCGTCTTCAGTTCTTTCTCTGTTGCCATAACCATCATTGTCTATGAAATTCAGGAACAGCTCCTCTTGATGGGGAATCTCGTTACGAGGATCCGCACTCGCATTCAGAATATTATAGAACTGGCGCTCTGAGATAGCATACACCGGGTACACGTAACGCCGCCAGATCTCCCTATTAGGGACTCCCAGCTTGGCGTAGCGATCAAAGATACGGTTAATCTCCGTCACCCGCTTCTGATAGCTCAATCCGCGGTTGTTTCTACATTTTCCATTCCTCATCGAGGGCTGTTCCTTTCTTTCAATTTAAAAACATTATAACAATAAATAATCTAACTTTAGATGCGGCAGAAGCTTGGCTCAATGCGGCGCCAGACTCCCGTCTCCTTGTTGCGTTTCCAGAAGTAATAGTTGGTTGCATTCTTCTGCACTACATTACTCTCCTGGAAGAGCTTCATGATTTCCGAGTACTCCGGATCATTGAACTTATCCTCCAGCTCGTAGAGCTTGGAGATGCTCTTGTAATCGAGATCTCCTGCCTGGTTGCGCTCCAGCAGCGTCATTGCCAGCTGATACATCGGATCATCGGTTCCCTTCTCGCTCTTCTTCATGTAGTCCTTCAGAAAAGCCACCAGTCGCTCCGCTGCAAGGTCGGCACGCTCATCAAATCCCTTCACGCTGTTGCAGCTGATCTGCAAGCGAAAATCATCACTAGTGATTGTGTAATTCTTCTGCTCATCGGTTTTCACCTGACCATACTCTCGCATCAGCTTGATAAAGGCGGAAGACTCATCTCTTAGCCATACCTTAAAGCCCTTGACGTCTGCGGTAACGTTAACGAGCATACCTTCAACCTTGTGCATAAACTCGCCTCGCAAGCCCTCGTAAGCATCACGCTTGTAGATGCGTTCGTTCTTTGCCTCGGCATTCAACTGAGCCAGAAGGGATGCCTTCTGCTCTTCTGACAGCTGACTAATGTCAACTGGGGAGCTGCCCTGCTTTGCAGCCGCCTGCTCCTGTTTGTTCTGTTCCTGTTCCATTTTCAATAAACATTAATTTTATATGATTGGTATTGATACCTTCCTGCTGTTTCAGTCCTCCTTTTCGCTTGATGGCTCTCAGCTTTACACTCAACTGCTCCAGTTCCTGAACGGTGATCAGAGCGAAATCCTTACCCATAATCCTCGGATGACGGCAGAACTCGTTGATGCGGTTCCAGTCCTTGGTATCTACTCCGAGTTCCTGCATCAGGTGCAGGCAGATGCTTCGCCAGTGCTTGCGCTGGTCGCCATAACCAAGCATGTTCTCCAATGCCTTGCAGCATTCCTTATACTCCTGCGCCCTCATCTCATGCAGATGTGTTGTGCGCCCATTCGTGTATTGGCTCACGATAGCCGCCTTAGCCTCTTCGTCATCGCCGTGCTTCGGCAACTTATTAAACGAGGCGTAGAAACGATGGTAGTTTGCAATCGGTCGTGCCATAAACTTCCCTCCTTGTTTATCTGTAGCCGATAGATCATAAGCCAAGACTCAACTTATAGTCTTGATAATGTTCTCGTGCTTCATGCAGGGCGTTAGGCAACGCCTGTGCAACCTCCATCTCCTTCAATATCGGGATATCATCCAGACAGAGATACAGCCCGCTTTCAAACTCCCTTACCTGCAATCGGTGCATCGCCTCACGTCTTACTTCCTTCTCACGCTTCAGCACCTGCTGGCGATGATACTCCTCAGTGGTCTTTTTCCACCATTTCTTAATCGAATAAATAATCTTTTTCATATTTCAATGAATCGTTTATTGGTTTATAATTTTGTCGCAGAAGCGCCTTCTATACGCCATCGAGCAGATAATCATCATTGCCCAGATATTCATTTCTCAGCGCATCTGCATTCATGTCACAGAGCTTGGAAGCAAGCTCATCATACATCATTGCCTGATCAGGATAACTGAAATCCTTAGTCTTTTTCTTGATGTAGGCGATGATATCCTCTATTGTCTCATCCATGTTTCTTTGGCTTTTTGTAAGTTACACTTTGATACCCATGCCATTTAATGATTCTCGTTGCCCACATCAGACTCTTGGTCGTAACGACATAGCATCCGGGAGTCTTCGTTGATCTGCGCACGCTTAAATCGCAGGCATAATTACATTCCATCCAGTCATCCAGTACCGAGCTGCATTGCTCCTTACTCAGCAGCAGGTAGATGATGTCACCTTTCTCGTAATCCCCGAGATAATCATTCACTTCACTCATAAGCTTTCAAATTATAGATTATTACTAGCCTGGATAAGTCCATCCTCCCATACCTTGAAGGCAGTTCCGGCTTCTCCTATGAATCGGCCTTGGCAGACTGCTTCGTAGCCGACAACTCTTACTTTCACGCCCGCCATGTATTTCAGTCTGACGGCAGGCTTGCCCAGCGGCTGACTCTTCGCCTCCTGCGAGATGAAGATGAAACTCTTCTTCGGAAACTCTTCCACCAGGGCTTCCACCTGCGCATATTCCCAATGTGAGTACTGGAACGAATCCACGATAATGAACTTAGGACCCTTGCGCTGCTTGAGCATCTTTTTCAGGTTCTCCAGATCTGAATCGATGCAGACTCTGAATCGGCCCTGTTCTTCCTCCATGTGGAAACGCTGGATGCGTTCCTTGAAGCTCATGCTTACTTTCTCCTCAAAGGAGCAATAGAGCACTATGCCGTATTCGCAGAGTTTCTTGGTAAGCTGCATTACGAACGAACTCTTGCCGCCAGCCGACGGTCCCGAGATAAACCAGGTATCATACATATCCGGCTGTCCGAAGCACCGTTCCCACTCTCCGCCCCAGGGGATGGGCTTATAAGTCATCTTCAGTATCTCCCTGGGGCTGTATGCCCGCTTAACCATGGCTGGCCTCCCCGGAAGCTTCAGCAGCGTTCTCTGCTGCTATCTTGAGCTTCTCTATCTCGGTATATACTCGTCTCAGCCCGCCCTGCGTCTTTCTTACGATGGTAGGAATGTCGGCGTCGGCTGGAGCATTCACCTTGGCAACGATGGAAGCCTGTTTCATCAGGAATTTCTCACGCTCCTTCCCGTCATCAGGAGTTACCTTGGAGAATCTGCCTCCGTAGCGGCTCAGCATCTCGGTATATCCCACCTTCTTGCAGTCGATGCTGCGGTTTATCTTCTCCTTCAGTCCGTCAGCGCCCATCATATACCATCCGCAGCAATGCTCTGTTGCGTTCCACAGCGCCTTCAGTTCCAGGAAGGCTTCATACTGCAAGTCTCCTGCCTCGTCGAGGATGATAAGCGGATTATTCAGTGTGCGGAGATAATATACCAGGTCTTCATACACATCGCTGTATGTTCCCTTGTTGTCTGTACCAAACTCGGTGGCTATCTTGCGGATCAGCCTGCGCTTGGTCTTCACCTGCGAACAGTCGATATAGACGGCATTCTCATGGCAGCCGATGTAATACTTGGCAGAATAGGTCTTGCCGATATTCGGCTCATCACAGAGAATCATACTCAGAGAGGAGAGCTGCGCAAGCTCCAGCTGCTTCTGGATAAACAGGAAGGTGAAGGTATTGGCTGGCTTCCATTCTATCTCGTGACGGAGGTTAACGCCCAGGCGACGGGCGATGCGTACCCAGTTGGCATCAGAAAGAGCCTTATCCAAGACACCCTGTTTCACCATACTGTACACCGAAGTGGATATTCCGAGGGATGTGGCGTGCTTGGCATCCGAAGGATAATTGGCGCGGTTCTGTGCAATCGCAGCCAGAATCTTTTTCTTTTGTTCTGTTGTAATCATATTCGTTTATTGTTATAAGTTTATTCTAAGTCGATTCTTACGCCTGGTCGAATGCCATCGCTATTGCCAATGCGTTCTCGTCGTCTTCGGCTATTGGAGATGCGCCTTGTAGTACGACAGGGTCTTCTCCCGGTATCTTCGGGCTATCTTCTCGTACCCCTTCATCAGCGTACGGCGGGCAGTCTCCCCAGGATGATCCAAATCCCTGCGCATTCTCACAATCATTCTGCCACCCGATTTCAGTTTCACACCGAACTCCAGCTTTACCAGTTTTCTGTACTCTGAAATCGCCATCGGGAACATCGGATGCAGCAGCACCCATCCCTGCCGGCTTCGCGGTGAGCTCTTCAATCTCTTTTTGTTGTTCTTCTTCATAATCCTTACTATTGTGTATTCCCAACTTAGGAACCAGGTTCCTGTTGGTGTAGTTCATAAATTCCTTGACCTTCTTCTGCTGATGGTAGAATTTTTTCTTATCTTCCTCGGTCTGTTCTGCCATCACTCTGTTGTAGGTTTCTACCCGCTCTACCTGGTCGATGAATCTGTCGCCTTGGAAGATGTACACATCCTGCGGCTTTCCATCCTCATCCGGCAGGTAGTAAGCGGTAACCTTGTAATTATTGGGCGCCAGGCGCTCCAGTACATCCGGCTTGCTCAGCCACCAGTCTTCATAGGCCACTCTTACCGTAGAATTGCGCCTTACAGAGGTCTCAACCTTCTCGCCGATGTATCGGGCAAGGGTGATGGCATCAAACGGGCGCAGGTTCGGATTGATATGCTCCATCAGAACATCCCATCTTGTCATACCAGGGTATTTCTTCTGGTTAGGGTGCAGCGTATGGTTCCACTCGTAGTTATCACGGCGGTCATCCGCCACAAGCTCATCGAATGAGTAATACTGCTTGTCTTCCCAGGTATCATTTCCCGCATCGCTTATCTTCTTGGATTCTACTCTGTATTTCCACTTGCCGTAGAATCGGCCGATACCTACGTGGTTGCGGTGGATGATGCGGCGCTTCTTGGCTCCGTTAAGGCTCTCAGCCTGCTTCTCCTGCGAGTTAAGAGGCGCGCAGTAGCGTACATAGCCGAACACCGTTCCTTCCTGGAGCAGGGTGTACTTATATTCAGACATCAGGTGATTCTCCACCTCAATACCTGCCGGAATACCCCAGCCATGCTTGGCTATCAGCCTGAACATCTCTCTGAAGCATTCCTTCACAAGGTTCTGATCCTTATCCCTGGAGTAGCTGGCGCCCAGCACGCACTGGCTCACCGAATCATAGGCATAGTAGGCTTTCACCCTCAGTTTCGTATCCTTCAGCTTGCGGGTCAGATCCACGTCATCCATGGTTATCTGGCTCAGCGAGTATTCTCCGGCATGGCGGTGCATGTGAGGCATACTCTCGTGCATGAAGGCGCTCCAGCTCAGCTGGCTCTTGTCCCAGATAAGCCTGTTCTTCGGCTTATTCAGGATGTTGCGGATGGTACTGTCACTCAAACTCTTCGGATTTCCATCCTTGTCGCAGAAATCTTCCGGATCGAACAGCTCTCCTGTCTGAACATCATAAACATCAAGCTCGCCGCATACAAAGGAGTCGTACAGTTCCTTTACCTGGGAGTTATAAGGCTTATTAGGAAGGCATTGCAGACCGATGACCAGCTTCTCCGTCTTCACGTCAACCTTTCTTGTGTTCTGATTGCCGAACTTGCCACTGATCAGTACGCCGTAGCCGCCAGTCTTATACTCGTTCACCTTCTTCCGGAATCTCAGTGTCGATTCGGGTAGGGTATGATGATAGGTTTCCTTCAATACCTTAATGGTACTTGCCATCATTTCCCAGTCGTAGCGTTCGCCCATCAGCTTGCGGTAGGCAGAGGCTCGTTCGTAGAGCTTGATGCAGGTGTTGAGCACCGAAGCATTCACCACATACTCCTGAATCTTCTCTGCCGACAGGTCCAAGCCCGTCTGCTGTCTGCTCTGGAAGTAGCACATGGCGTGCTGATCTACCTCATAATTGGAAGTTATCCATCCTCGCAGCCTTACTTCGGGACCTCCGGGAAACTCAACCTCCACCGCCTTGCGGTATTTGGTAGGCAAGCTATCTACGGCAATGAGAGCCGTGCAGCCGCTTGCACCACCGCCTCGACGCACCACGTTTATGCGCTTTCTTGCTGCCATCTTTTGATAATTTGCCGGGCTCATAATGCCCGCCTCGCAAAGTTCTGGCGCAGATATACAAAGTGTATTGCCGTAATATTCCATAACTATAACCTTTCTTTATTCTTCGCTGGTGAAATAATCCCAGTTTCTACCCATACAGATGCCTACAGAGAGACATACGATGACTGTAATCAGATACCAAGTAATGTCCATAACTCTATCCTCCAACTCTAAATCCACGTTCCAGACGTTCTCTCATACCGGGATTGCCGATGATTTCGGCATCCTTCTGCTTCCACCTTGCTGCCATGATCTGAAGCGAAGGCATCTCTCGGACCAAGACATTGTCCGCAGATACCATTTCCTTACCCTTGAAGAAGATGGTAGCATTACCAGTCTTCTTGTCGAACTCCAGTACCGCTCCGTTGGAGAAGTATTGTCTGAAGCTTCCTTCATGGTCGAAAAGCAAGGTATCACCCTTTTCGGCAACCACCGTCTCCACGCCACCGTTGATTTTGGCGTACTGGCGGATGCGCTTTGCCTTGTCGCTCATGCCCCGCTTGGGGTCGAAGGTGAGAGCAAGCCAGATAGCTTGGTCCGACACCTTGAAGGTCTTGCGTATTCCTTCGCGTACCTCCGTGCTTACGTCTATTGCTCTTTTCATATTCTAACAATATTATAATTTTATTCTAATGGTGGAGGAAGGCGGAGTCGAACCGCCATACATTCCAGCTACCTCCAAGTTACCGGGAAACGTTGCCCGGCTCGTTGTTAATCCTGATTCTTTCTACCCTTTGAAAACTAAACTTATGGCAAACATTAAGTCTTTTTCGCTCAAAATGCTTATCTTTGCACCAAAATTCATGTTTCACTAAAAATATATATAGCTTATGACAACAAATGAAATTATCCTCCAGGCACAGATTGCTAGCCTGCGCCGCGTTGCAGATGTCCTGCTCCTCCATTTCTGGTCCGATGCGGAGAACAAGTCTCAGCTTATCTGGTTCTCTCGCTACTTAAACTACAAATACGAGAGAGACATTCTTGCTTCTTCCGATTTCGGGCTAACCGATTCAGGACAGCAGCCTGAGCTTCTTGCTCGCAGACGTTACCATTTGCAGGTTCTGATGGATATTGCTTATCTGCAAGGTAATCTTGGAGAACTGAACATAGTTCGTCGAATTGCTCCTCAAGACGCTGCACTCGCAAATAAAGTTTTTGAGAGCTACGATGGTTTCGACGAATCGCTTTTCCGTGCGATTGACGAAATTGACAAATAGACTTTTTCATATTAATCTCTTTTTTTTCAGGAGGAGAACCCATCATTCTCCTCCCTTTGTTAAACACTCTATTTCTTCTCAACCTTATAGCCCTTACCTCGAAGGTAAGCCGCTACATACTCATCATTACCCACATCTTTGAGCACGTCGAAGAGATACCCCTTCACATAGTCTGCAACTGCGCTTGATGATGCAAGCTCGATGTTCTTGGAGATAAACTCCACTTTCTTTGTTCTGCCAAGGCCATTGAAGGCCTTCTCTACATTTTCCATCATTATGACTTTTTAAGTTTATAAATTTGCCCAGCTCGCGCTTTTTTAGTATCTTTGGCGCGGTGTTTATCTTAAACACGGTGCAAAGATAATATGAATATTTCATACCACCAAACTTTTTTGATGGATTTTTTCATACTAAAGATAAAAATATGGGTGAAAATCTCAGATTCGTCCAAATATTGGACATGTTGAAGGAAAAAGGCGTAATATCTGACTATGTTCAGGTAGCCAGCGTTCTAGAAACGAACAAGGCAGCTATCAGTGATATAAAAGGGCAGCGAAAGAAACTATCCATAGAATTACTTCGTCGTCTGAAACTTTCATACCCAGAAGTTAATCTGGAATGGGTAATAATGGGGGCAGGTTCACCTTTTGAGGATTCTAGTAACGACAATCCGAGTTTATCCAGCATTGAGCTTATAGAAAAAATTAGTAAGCAAGCTGAAGAAATTGGATGCCTGAAAGAAAGGATCCGTCAAATGACAATAGAAAAAGAAAAGCATGTATCGGATGTACGCACTTCCGGTATTGCAAATGTCGGTTAAAATAAGTAGTGTTATGTACATCACAATATTCCTAATTATATTAATAGTGATATTTGTTTGTTTGATGAATACTAAAACCACGAAAGAGAAAGAAGAAAAGAGTCTTATGGTTGCCAACTCAAGTAAACAAACAGAATATGATTTACGTATGCAGAAAAAGCACAGGAGATACAACCGTTTATTGAGACATAGACGAGTTTGGGCTGTGCTTAGATTTATCAAAGAATTCGAGAATATACAAACAAGTGAGAATTTCTACGAATTAGATAAGTCCATAACTAAGTTCGAAGTAGCAAAAGAACGCTTATATGAGGAGGATTACACTCCTGACTTAGACGACTTATCTACTGCTATTCGATTTTGCCTGCATCAACAGGCAACGCATAAGTGCGCACATAGACTATCTAAGAATGAGATTGAAAAGATATACGATTGGAGGCTTTTTTCATATAATAAGCATGAACCTCTAGTTAATGTCGCAAAACGTTTTAAGTTATATTGGGATGAAGTGTTAGAAAGCTATAAAAAGCAATCCGCTAAATGCAAAAGGAATGAGTATGTCGTTAATCATCTTCTTGAAATGAAGGAGAAAGATACATTCTTGAATATCCCAAACTCTAAAGAGATATTTGACGATTTAATAGAATACTACTCTTCACTCCCATCATTCCATAAGTGCCCCTAGGGTGTTCCCCCTCCCCCTAGAAGGCCCTAAAATAGGCCAAAAAGCCCCTATATACTATATATAATAATGTGTAAGCGCCAAAAACCGAAGTTCAAAAAGGGTATGTTTCCTGCACATAAAGTGGCAAAAGTGGTAGTTTTCCTACCCAAGCTATCGGTATGCCGTTTTACCCACTTTTGTCCCTCCACTTTTCTGAAAATGTCCCACCAGTTTGTCCCTCCACCTGTCCCTCCACTACCCAAAATCGACCATTTTGGGCACAAAAAAGGGGAGCCCGAAAGCTCCCCAAATACCCATAAATTACTCCCTAAAAGCATACAAGGTTATAATGTCGTTCCAACATGCCCAAAACACCCTAAAAATGGCGTTCTAAGCCCTCATTCCTCCTCGGGTGATACATTACTCATCCGACCACCCGAAATAAGCGTAGATTGCTTAATTACAGCGCGTTTCGTCATAACCGTACCATTTCCACCAAGCCCTGCATGCAGCAGATAGCTCCTGGTTGCACCTACCTCTTCAGCCGTCAATACGGTGTATATCGCCGTGATGGAGCTGAAATAGAAGTCTTTCAGTCCTTCATGATTGCCCACCATCAGGTGAACGTGTACTACTTTTGCCATATTTCTATTGTTTTAAGTCCTACATCAGGAGCCACGCACCGCAAAGCGCATCGCCCTCGTTATCGGCTGCAAATATACCAAATAATTATTATATGGAATAAAATCACATCTTAATTATTCCTAAAACCCTCATTTTTCTTAGTAACAAGCAATAAAAAAGCGGCCGTTAAGCCGCTCTAATCCTTCGCCGTCTCCATCTATCCATCGCCTTGTAGATAAGCCCTCCTGCACGCCTCAGAAGCCTCTCTGTCCCTCTGATGTAAAGCAGATGCAATCCGATGTAAACTTTCCCCTCGTTCTATGTAAACCAACCTCTCAGATAATTCAACCAAAATTCAACCAATGTAAACGTTTCGTTTTGCACCCTCATTTTCCCGTCGTCTATCTAACTATCTCTATTTTAGGTTCTTCCATCATTTTCGGTCTCTCTCTTAAATATACGCTTCGTTTTGTGCCCTCTACAAGGGAAACAAAAATAGCGCTTCCCCTCGCTATTTAACATAGAAAAGAATAATCCCCGCTCCTCATTACGAAGAGCGGGGATTTCTTTTGTCATACCTATTTAAATTTTACCCTGAAAATCCATCTTTATCTAAACATTCCTTTAGAACATTCTACCCGGACCACCTCCTGGATGACCGCCATTGAATGGACGACCACGGAAATCAGGACGACCGCCAGGTCCACCAGGACCACCCTGTCGAGCCTGCTTGCCTCCGAAGAGATTCATACGATAGATGACATGGAGCACCGCATAGCTGTTGATGGCATTATACTCGGTATCCGTACGGGATGTAGCCGAGATGGCACGAGAGAAGGTGCTCTGCTGACGAAGTATATCGTAGAACTGGAGCATCAGGGTCAGCGGCTTGCCCTTCAGGAATCCCTGAGAAAGCTGCGCATTCCATACAAACTCATCCGTGTTCATACTGCTGTCATTATATCCACGGCGACTGCTGATAGAGAGGCTTGAGTTCAAACTGGTTCCCCAAGGAGCAGTAAGCGTCATGCTAGGACCATAAGAGAACTGCCAGGTATCGAGGTTGCTGTTTGGCTGCAACTTGTTCTTGGCATGGTTATAATTCAATGTTCCATCGAGCGAAAGCTCCAGCCAGTCGTTGCGATAGCTGAACGAGAGGCGTTCTCTCCAAGTGGTACTGCGAGTGGTGTTCTTCTGGGAATCAGACTGCTTGTCGAGACTCAGATAGCTCACATAATTATTGTAACCCAAGTTGGTATCGGTATTCAGGTTCCACACACCGGCACTATCGATAGAGCAGTTGAACATGAAGGCTCCCATCACATTCCAGTTACCATTGATATTCTCCGGACGAGTGATTCGTCCACCAGTCTTCTCATCGTATGTCACCTTGTTGCTGATGCTATTGTTGGTGGTTGAGAAGTTGATGAATGTCATGATACCCTTGTTATGGTTCTGCACGAAGTTGTTGTAGAACAATCGGAAGTTCTGAGTGAACGATGGCTTCAAGCCAGGGTTACCCTTCGAGATGTTCAGCGGGTCGCTGTTATCTGTGATATCAAGCAACTGAGAGATGCTTGGCTGAGAGGTTGTACCACGATAGTTCACACGCAGGTTGCTCATCTTTGAGAAACGATAGCGGAAATCAAGGGTTGGACTCACATTCACCACATTGCGAACGGTATCTACATGCATTCCCTGATAATCCTGGATATACTTCGACTGCTGTGGCTGAACCATCACACCAAAGTTCAGGTTATACTTCTGACGGATGAATCGCATCATCACCTGGATATCATGATTGTAGTTGCGATACTCTGAGAAGCGGCTCAGATCATCATCCCTGTAGTCATCAAGATGACCGGCAAACGGATTCAGATAACTGTCCCAACCACGATATTCATGATCTCCTGTCATCGCATACTTGCTGAAATCATAAGTGCTGCGGTCGCTCTTGGAGTAGCTGTAAGTAAACTTATAGCTGAACTGCAGGAAGGTAGCCTTCCAGAGTGGTTCACTATAGGTCAACTGTCCCGCATAACTGTAATTCTTTGAAGGAGTCAGGTTATAACGGTTGGTCTGATAAGTAGAATCCTTACCCTCCGCTGTCTGCACGAGATAGAGCTTGGCATTATTGAGCGAGATGCTCTTGCTGTCGTTATCGGTATATTTGGCATTCACACGGAAAGTGATGTTACGTCCCTTGTTGCCCAACTTGCGGTTGATCTGCAACATTCCGTTGATATTGTTATTATCAGAGTAGGTGATGCCGTTGGTCAACTGGCTGTTTACCATAGCCTCCGCCTTGTCCAACTCATCGATACCTTCCTCAGAAAGAGGATCTTTTGAGGTGATGGTATAAGGATCCTTGTTATAGGAAGCCGACTTGCCACCACTCAATCCATCGCTGGTACTCCAGGAGATGGAAGGACGGAAGAGGATATTGGTCATGGAATCAGGCATCCACTCCAAACGGATGTTACCATTCCAACTGTTGCTGCGGAAGAAATTCTGGCTCAGGCTATTGCTGAAAGAGCTGCTGCTACCCATGAAGTTCTCGCTGGAACGGCTGCTCCATACATCGCCATCATTATGATTCCAGCGAAGGGAAGTATTGAACTTGAACTTGTTCTTCAACTCGTAGTTGTAGTTGGCTGCTATCATCTTGCTGGCATTCAAACCGTTGGCACCGCCGAAGCCTCTACCCGGGCCACCACCGCCGAAGCCACGGTCGCTGGTATTATTGGCATTGGCAAAGAGCATAAATCGGTTATTGTCATTGAAATAACCACCCATACCACGCATATTGTAGCGGCTCTTGTTACCTACACCCAGGTCGATGTTGGACATCAAACCCTTGTTCATACCCTTCTTCACACCAAAGTCGAGCACGGTCTGTTCCTCGCCATCATCGATACCGGTTACCTTAGAGAGATCACTCTTCTCATCGTAAGCCTTAATCTTGTCGATGATGCTGGTAGGCAGGTTCTTCAGGGCAGTCTTGGTATCACCCGTCATAAACTCCTTACCATCCACAAGAATCTTCTTCACTTCCTTACCGTTGATCTTGATGGTACCATCGTCGCTGACCTCTGCACCCGGCAGACGCTTGACGAGTTCCTCAACCACCGAACCTTCCGGTGTACGGTAGGCAGCCGAATTATAGACGAAGGTATCCTCCTTCAGGCTCACCTTCTGAGCCATGGCGGTTACCACGGCACCTTTCAGCATAATCGCCTCGGCACCCATCACCACCTTGCCCATCGCCAGATTCTGGTCATCAGAAATCTCAACGCGCTTCACGGTAGTTTTGTAACCTACACTCGACATTTTGAGTAAATACTTGCCATTGGCAGGAGCCTTGATATGAAAGAGGCCCTGCTCATTGCTGAGAGCACCCGACACATAGGTACTGTCGGTCTTGAGTAACTGAATCGTTACCTGTTCTACGGGATCCTTGGTATCGCGGTCGGTAATCGCACCGGTAATCAAGCGATCCTGAGCAAAGGATGCCATGGTTACGAACACCAGGAGCATCATCAGAATAGATCTTTTCATTAATTATAGACGTTATTATTATTTCTTACTTATATATTTGACTTACTTACATGAATAGACCCGATAAAAGCGCAATTGTAAAAAACAGATGCTCTTTTTGGGGCATTCTGCTTCTTTTGACGCACAAAATATATCAAGGTTTAAACTTTTATAGATAAAAAAGTGCTTTTTATTTTGTTTTGTCTCTGATTTAACGTACCTTTGCAACCGAATTTACAATGAGTTACCCACAAAAGGCGACTCTGAAAGTCAGTTTCTTTTAAAAGTATATATGTTATGGATCAGAGAGTAATCATATCAACCCATCTGGAGAGCGAACTGGTAAGCGCTCTCGCTGAATGCGAGCACGACAAGCTGTTTGTGCTTACAGATACTACCACACAGGAAAAGTGCCTTCCGGTTTTGCAGAAATTCTACTGCATGAAGGAAGCTAAGGTCATCACGATTCCGGCTAGCGACAGTCATAAGGACATCGAAAGCCTGATGATGGTATGGAAGGGACTGCAGGAAGGCGGCGCTTCACGTCACTCTTGCATAATCAACCTCGGAGGCGGCATGGTAACCGACCTCGGTGGTTTTGCTGCCAGCACCTTCAAGCGTGGCATCAACTTCATCAATATCCCTACTACCCTGCTGGCAATGGTAGATGCATCTGTGGGTGGAAAGACCGGCATCAACTTCGGAGGTTTGAAGAACGAGGTGGGTGTTTTCAACGACTCTAAGTTCGTGATTCTCGACACCGAGTTTCTGAAGACTCTGGATGCCGAGAATATCTGTTCGGGCTATGCCGAAATGCTGAAGCACGGCCTGATTTCTACCGAGGCAATGTGGGAAGAGCTGGTAAGCTTCGACCTTGCCAACCCAGACCTGAAGCAGTTGCAGCGCATGGTGGGCGACAGCGTGAAGGTGAAGGAGCGCATCGTAGAACTGGATCCTCATGAGAAGGGCATCCGCAAGGCTCTGAACCTGGGACATACCTTCGGTCATGCCTTCGAGAGCTGGGCATTGAAGCGCAAGCCAATCCTTCATGGTTATGCCGTGGCATTTGGTCTCATCCCTGAGCTTTATCTCAGCGTGACGAAGACAGGATTACCAACAGAGAAGATGCGCCAGACCGTGACCTTCATCAAGGAGAACTACGGCACGCAGAATATCACCTGCGATGACTACGATGAGCTCATCGAACTGATGCAGCACGACAAGAAGAACCAGAATGGCATCATCAACTTCACCATGCTGGGAGCCATCGGAGACATCCGCATCAACCAGACTGCTTCTACAGAAGAAATCAAGGAAGCACTCGATTTCTTCAGAGAAGGATAGATCGCTTCGGCTTTCCGGTTTCGGTAAGCGGAAGATGATCTACATAAAGGAATTCCCTTGGAATCCAATATTTATGATCAGATAAGAGGCGGCGGATAGTCGCCTCTACTGTTTTTATCTCTTTATCCTCTGACAAGAGAACGGCGATTTCTCCAAACTTTTCATCTTTCTTCTTGGCTAGCATAAAAGGCTTTTCCAGATGAGGTTTCAGGAATTCTTCTACTTCTTCTATCTGTATCTTGATACCGCCACTGCAGATTACATTATCTTTCCTGCCCTTGATGCGGAAACGATGCTTTACCACATTTTCATGCGTTTCCACCTCTTCATGTTTTTCCACCTTATTTTCTATTTCCACTATATCATTCGTTACCAAGGTTTCAGCACAAACCAGAGGAGCATCTATCACTAGACATCCTTCTTCGGTTTGACTGATCTTTACGCTATCGAAAGGCTGATACCATTCGCTAGCCTCAGCGCCATTGATTCTTCGCAAGGCGATATGAGATAAGGTTTCGGTCATGCCGTAGGTACTCCAGATGGCGATATTGCCAGGAAGCGAACGGAGTTCTTTTTCTAAGGCTGCATCGATGGCACCGCCTCCGATAATGAGATGGCGGATGTGAATGAGTCGCTCCCGCTCCTCGGGAACCTTCAGGGTATTATATACCTGCATCGGAACCATGGCAGCAAAAGTAATCCCCTCGTTGATATCCTTCAGCGGATGACCACTGGGAGAAACTGAAATAAGATGGAGATGGCGCTCAATGCTTCGCACCACCACCATCTTACCGGCAATATAATCGAGCGACATACAGAGCAGGGCTGTATCACCAGGCTTCAAACCCAGGAAATCACAGGTAATGCGGGCAGAGTTGAGCATCCGCTTCTTCTCTACCATCATCGGCTTGGGCTTTCCCGTAGAACCACTGGTATGCACAAGCACCCGGTCGCTATCATTATTCCATTCGGAAAGGAAATCTTTTAAAGTCATTTTACAACAAAGAGTTTATCGCCACGGATCTCCAATGGCATTGGAATGTTATCGGTAAAGAGCTGACCGGTGCCCAGGCCTTGCGGCATCTGTACATTCGGACCATATACCTTGGCAGCATAATGGGCGATGGCATTCAGTCCGATGTTACTCTCCAAGGCAGAGGTAATCCAACTGCCGATGCCACGCTGGTTAGCAAACTGGATCCACTCATTACAACCATAGATTCCACCATGGAGCGAAGGCTTCAGGATGATATACTGCGGACGGATGGTATCGAGCAAAGCCTCTTTCATACTTCTCACGTTCACACCTATCAACTCCTCATCCAGGGCGATAGGAAGCGGAGTTTCACGACAGAACTGCGCCATCTTAGGCCACTGATGCTGCTTGATAGGCTGTTCGATGGAATGAATATCATACTTAGCCAGAGCCTCTAACTGGCTCATGGCATTCTCCGGGAGGAATCCGCCGTTGGCATCCACTCTCAGTTCTACCTGTTCACGGGTATAGACATCACGAATACGCTTAATGAGGTCGAGTTCCTTGAAGAAATCGATGGCACCGATCTTCAGTTTCACACAATGGAAACCCGCCTGAAGTTTCTCCTCCAATCGTGCCAGCATCTCCTCGTAAGTACCCATCCATACCAGTCCATTGATGGTGATACCCTCTTCTCCTCTTCCGAAAGGAGAATCGAAGAGATCTACCAGGTTCTCCATTCCTGCAGGAGCAGAAATAAGCAAGCCCTGCTTCTTCGCTGCATCGAAGAGAGAGGCGAAGGCAGTCTCCAAACCGAAGGTGATGCTAGGATAAGCCCGAATCATATCGTATGGGATGCGTCCCATCTGCTCCACCATCTGACATACCTGTCGAAGGGTGACAGCATATTCCGGTTTGGCATCGCAACTGAGATTAGGGAGCGTAGCACACTCTCCCACTCCCTCTACTCCCGGCATGTCATCCGATGTAAGGGTGAGATAATAACTGTGTCTCGTGGTATAGACGCCACGAGACGTGCCTGCCGGCTGCTTGAAGTGGAGCGTGCGCTCCGAGATTTCTATCTTATACATTCTTTATATCTATATATCAATACAATTGAGTTCTTCACTCTTCGTTCTTCACTCTTCACTTAACTTACTTTTTCTGTTTCAAGTCGTACAAGTCTTTGCGGCGGTCACGAAGATTTCGAACGGCACCGTAGGTATGAAGCTCATTCAGGAGATTCAAGTCAACATCTGAAACGAGAATCATCTCGGTATTAGGTGTTGCCTCCGAACGCTTACCGTCATTAGGGAAGGCGAAGTCGCAAGGAGTGAATACGGCACTCTGGGCATACTGGATATCCATATTGTGAACACGTGGCAAGTTGCCCACACTACCAGCAATGGCTACATAGCACTCGTTCTCGATGGCACGCGCCTGTGCACAGACTCTTACTCGGGAGTAAGCATTCTGCGTATCGGTCATGAATGGAACGAAGAGGATCTGCATACCATCCTCTGCCATCAGTCTCGACAACTCTGGGAACTCTACATCGTAGCAGATCACGATACCAATCTTACCGCAGTCGGTATCGAAGGTCTGGATATGGCTACCGCCGCTCAATCCCCAGCACTTCTGCTCATCAGGAGTTACGTGAATCTTCTCGTACATATCCACGCTACCATCTCTACGGCAGAGGAAACCGACATTGTAGAGGGAATCGCCCTTGAGATAAGGCATACTACCCGTGATGATATTGATATTGTAGCTGATAGCCAATTCACGGAAGCGGTCACGGATTTCATCGGTATATTGAGCCATCTTGCGGATGCTCTGCGCCTCACCCAGATCGTTGAAGCGAGCCATCAACGGTGCATTGAAATATTCAGGGAAGAGGATGAAATCGCTCTTATAGTCGCTCACGGAATCCACGAAGAACTCTACCTGTTCGAAAAGCTCATCTACCGAAGCGTATGGACGCATCTGCCACTGTACCAATCCGATTCTCACGGTTGGCTTTCTATCTACATAGGAATCCGTAGGTGGCTGATAATAAATGTTATCCCACTGCAAGAGGGTTGCACAGTGTTCGCTCTCCTCGTCACTAGGAAGATAGTTGCGGATGACACGGCGTACATGGAAATCATTGGAAAGCTGGAAGGTAAGAACCGGGTCGTAGATTTCACGGTTTCTTACGTGCTCGATGTACTCCTTAGGGCGCATCTTGTCGGCATACTTATGATAGTTTGGAATACGACCTCCAAACATGATAGCCTTCAGGTTGAGCTTCTCGCAGAGTTCCTTGCGATACTCATACATACGGCGAGCCAATCGCAAGCCACGGTAGTCTGGGTGGATAAACACCTCGATACCATAAAGAATGTTACCATCCGGCTTATGGGTGTTGAAGGTTTCATGACCTGTTACCTGTGCGTAGGTATGGTCACCCTTCACCATGTCATAATCAACGATGATAGAGAGAGCACAGCCCACTATCTTATCATCCACGATGATAACCACCTGTCCCTCAGGGAAGATAGTAATGAGTTTCTTAATCTGTTCTCTTGTCCAGAATACATCTGAGTCAGCGTAAATACGCTTAAACGACTTGGCGAGCTGGTCGTAATCCTCCATGTGGAGGTTGCGCATACCCACCTTTTCGATTTTTCGAGTTGGTTCCATAACAACTGTATTTTTATTATTATCTAAATCCGGGTGCAAAGATACAGCAAATTATAGATACGACAAAGAGTTTTCGCAAATAATTGATATTTACGAAAACTCTTTTCATATATTTGAAGAAAATCTCCCCTGACAGGAATGATTTGTGCTAATATTTAGCCTCATCCTGCGGAATTGCCTCATCATGGTCATCCAGATAAAGCAACCTGCCCGGGTGATACTGTTCACTTGCCACCGAATGTTCATCCTGGCGGTATCGGGTCTGGATGCCGCCGATGCCCAACAGGGTATGGAATGCTGAAAGACTCGTCTGAACCTGCTTGGTACGGTTATCTGCCAACGCTTTCACTACCTTCGGATATTCCTTATCAAAACCCAGTGAAGTCCAGATGATAAAAGGCACATGAAGCTCGTTATCAGATGCCTTCGGGGCTGCATGGAGGAAGAGTTTCCGATTGTCATCGAAGATATTCTCTCCATGATCGCTGGTATAGAGCATCGCCGAGGTAGGCTGACCATATACTCCATCCGTCTTGGTCTGAACCAGCTCCCATTTCTGCAGACGCTCTACAATCCCATACAGGATATAATCGGTATATCGGATGGTATTATCGTAGGCATTCAGCAGGTCACGCCGGTTCTCCGGCTTTGCCTCACTCCTACTATCAGGCTTGAAGTAAGCAAAGCTGCGGGGATAACGCTCCTGGTAATTGAAGTGGGAACCATAGGTATGAAGTACCACGAAGAGCTTGCGATAACGGTAATGGGCTGGGGATGAAGCATCAGCCTCCGGCAAGATCTTATCCAGTTTCTGCAACAGATCCTCATCGTAATGACTGCTCTGAGCAGATTCTTCCTTCTTCAGAAAGTAAGACTCATCAGCCTGCTCTCCCAGAAAATCGATAAACGAATGGTTGGGAAGCTGGTTGCTGATAAACACGGTATGGAATCCGGCTTCCCTGAAGGCAGCCAGGATGCCTTTCTCATGAAAGAGTCTTGGAAAATCCTCTGCCGATGCCGCCGACAGAAGCATCGGTACACTCTTGTGAGTGGTATTGCTCTGCGTGGTTGCATCAGGGAAAGCCTTGATACCCGGCGTTTTGGAAAGCAGCGGATTGGTATTCCGAGGATAGCCGTAGAGACTGAAGTTGTGGGCACGAGCCGTCTCTCCCACCACCATCACATACACTTCGGGAGCTTCCGCCTTGTGATCACTCCGGGCATCAAACCGGAAGTTACGGCTTGCCTCCTGGTAATTCTCGGATGCCGCATTGCGCTCAAATGCCAGATAGAGGTTATAGCAGATATTGACGGGATAAAGCTGATTACGCATCCGGTAACCATCCACCACCACATAACAGGCAAGAAGACAGAAGAGGCCGATGGATCCAACCTCCATCACCCATCTACAGATATGATGCTTGAAAGAGACTGATATCTGATGCTTCTTCCTGATATGGATGACCGCCAGGATGAGCAAGGGAAGATAGATTACGAAGACACCTACCACAGCAGGCAACAGATTGTCCAGCAGTTCCATCACCTCTCCCGGATTAGTGGTCACGAGATTCAGGAACATATCCACCGCTATCACTCCTGTTCCGAAGAGATAGAGCAAAACCAACTGGAAGGCGGCAAAAAAGACAAAGATAAATGCCCACCACACCATCTTACCCGGACATCTGGCTACAGAAAAGAACCACATATACAGCGCCAGAGGCAACAGCACATTGGCTGCGCCCGCCCAGAAAGACAATCTTTCGGTAAAGCACAGGGCGATGTTGGGCAGCAGCAATGCCACCACTGCATACCAGTAGAGGAAGGTGCCCGAAGACACCTTATTATATATCGTATTAACTATAGAATTACACATAGACTATACCTTATTATATATATAGCATCATTCATCGACTACACCTTATTATATATAGCACATCACGGAAATGCATCATTGGTGTTTCGTGATAAAAAACTATCAAAATGCTTCATTGATATTGAAGAGGAAACCAGACTGTCCTGACTTTCCAAATCCATAATCCAATCTTACATTCACATTCTTCTTGAACTCCCAGCGATAGCCTACTCCTGCATTCGGCAGAATCTGTCTGCTTCTCAACGCAGAGAACTTAGGGAAAACAGTACCTGCTCCAACCCAGACTACAATACCATTTCGCTTCCAGACATGCTGTCGCAACTCCACGGTGCCCTCCAGGGAATGCTTGTCACGATAGCGCCCCTCGTAGTAACCGCGCATCGAACTGGTACCTCCCAGTTCTGCCATCATACCCCATGAAGGATTGCCGAAATTAAGGTTGGCTCCGAAATCCTCGGCGAGTATCGTTCCCTTGCCCAGTCGCTGATAGGCATCAAAACGGAAGTGAGTCGTACTGAAGGCATAATCATTACCCATAAATTTTGGTCGGAACATCTGTTTCAGATTCAGATAGATACCCCGGTGCGGATTGGTGAGATTATCTCGATTGTCATAAACCAGAGATATGCCCGCTCCCACATTCCAGGTATGCTTATCCATCCCCTGCAACAATTCCGGGCGCTCTATCTGCTTGCCTATCACATAGTCGTAAGCTGCCATCGGTCCCACATAGAAGTTATCGGCTACCCTGAACAGGAAGCTGGCTTCTGCCTGAGCCTGCCAACGCTTCATATCACTCTTGTTGGCATCGTTATCGCCCATATCGTAACCGATTCCCCAGAAATCGGAAGGAAAGGAATAGAAATAGAGATGATAATCGATGCGGTAACGACCGGCAGGAGCTATATGATTGCCCCGAACACCCAACATATAGAAGCCCACCGAACTGACATCACCGAAAAGCGATACATTGGAAGGCGGCAAGATGCTATCGTTAGGATCGGTGCGGTAAAGTCCTGCTGCCACCATTCCCAGACCAAACTTGGTATCGGATGCATAGTGCGGACCGCCTATCACGCTGAAGTCAAAGCGCTTATGCTGCTTGTTCTTGTTGGCATCATTGAAGTAGTCAAGGAATCGCGTCATCCACGATTTCTTGACCTGCTGGACAGTATCCATCTTCTCAGAAGAGAGGGTATCTGAAGAAATTGGCTCCGAGGCATAGCTGCTCAATGCCATCATCGCAAAAAGTATGGTTAGAATATGCTTCATAAAGTCAATATTTTCCTGTTGATTCTATTTTGGTCATTTACTAATAAACCAGTGACACATTATCTATCCACAAGGTGTTGCCTGGTGTTCCGATATAAGCACCGCCATCCGAAGAAGAGAACTGGAGAATGAGATGAGTAGGCGTTTCATCGGCAGCAGCCCATCCCACTTCTCTTACGGGCACACTCTTACCCTTGCTGTTGCGGGCATAATCGGTAGAACGGAGTCCCATCGTTGCGGCATGGTAGCCAGCCATGTGACGGATATCACCATAATGGATGGTATAGGTGGCATCTTCTACCCATCCATTCGTACTCTTAGCATATCTTACTACCATCGTACCCACTCGCTTGGCAGTGATATTCCCCTTGGCATCCTCATGACGTTTCTGAAGATAGAGCACCACGATGGCATGGTCTCTTCCAGCCACAGTAGAAGCACCACTGAATCCATTCTGCTTGATTCGGTTGGCAACATCAGGAAGGGAGGTCTTGTAATCGAAACGCAGAGCCTTAGGTCGTGCAGTAAACGGAATGCCCCAGTTGATGGCCTTTGGACCATCCTTGGTACTGGTGATCGGTTCACGAACATCTCCCAGGAAAAGGGAACCGGCTGCAAGTACCTTGATATTGATAAGTCCCAACACCTTTACCTTTTCTATATGAGTCTCCAGTTTGGCGCAATAGCCACTGCCGTGCCTGTCGCGATACACCGAATTGTTGGTCTTGTAAATGCCGGAAACATGCGCCAAGACATTGGATGAGCCCCAAGGAGACCCACCCTTATTGGTATATGGAGTATTGCCATGGATAGTCATATTAGGTCCTACGGCATAAATGGTTTTCTGATTACCACCAATGATAGCCGACTCTTTGATATTTCTGATTACCCAGTGGTCCATGTTTCCATATTTCAGAGGAACCACTTTTTCCTGTCCCTGCATAGGAAGGCATGACAAAATAGCAAGTGCTAATGCAATGCCGAAAATTACCTGTTTTTTCATATCTATTACTTTTATCTTTCTAGATGCTGCAAAGATAGAAAAACTTTTCGTACTTTCGGGTTTTCAGGGTACTAAAGAGTGAAATATTAAGAAATAATAATATATTTAAGGGATTTTAATCGAAGAAAAACTAAAAAGCCCTGCAAGAGCAAAAGCTTGGAATAGTGAAAGCTTTTGCCCTTACATGGCGTCTATTAACGGTTAGAATACATGTTGTCGTAGTACTTCTGGTAATCGCCAGAGGTAACGTTGTCCATCCATTCCTGGTTATCGAGATACCACTTCACTGTCTCCTCGATTCCCTCCTCAAACTGGAGTGATGGCTCCCAACCCAATTCCTTCTGCAACTTTCTAGAGTCGATGGCATAACGCATATCGTGACCCTTTCTA
>UQWP01000042.1 GCA_900544825.1 uncultured Prevotella sp.
TCTAAATTCAATGCAATTCTTGCTGTAGTACAACAGTAAGACGATTACTCATGCCCATAGGGGTGCTGAGTAGTTACAACGGCTTGGGATGTCTTCGTTATCTCAGTATTCGTATCACCTTCAAAATGGAGAACATTGTCACATGGCAAGAACGTGATATACTGATAACATCACGTCTTTGAAGATTCTTACTCTTATGCTCCTTGAAAATCTGCGTTCTTAGTTTAATCGTTAATACAAAGGTATTATTTCAGCCAAATCATATCCTTTTGTGGCTATATTGCTTGATAAGACATTCAATTCGTTCTCTTCTGATTCGTCTAGCTGTAAAGATAACTCATACAACTCTCGTTGGTTTGGATGAAATTCCATGTGCTCTATGAGATATTTTTTCATCTCAGATACATTTGAATTAAAACTAATAAAATAAACTGCAAGCCGCAAGATTCTTGGATTTAAACTTTTTCAAGAGTAATTCTACTCTTTTCTTATCTTCTTCTGTAACTTCCATTGATTTATGTAACTATCTATTTGTAAGCATCCAACACCCATGACAATACAACTTCATCCCCAGTGTTTTACTGGGGATACAGAGTATTTTAAGAAATTGGATTTTTCTTATTGAACCATATTATCAATAAAGTTCTTAAATAATAGCATCCTGAGCCTCGGCTGGAATTACTTTTTGCCGAGAACTGCAGGATGCGTTGCGGGTGATTATGTAGCGCCCACACTACTAAGCTACTTCTCGTTATATATATTTTTTTGTTATTTCTAACAATATAATTGTTTCGTATCGGAAATGAAGGACATAGAGTCCCTGCCAGATAAGAATCGCTTTTAGGGTATTCTTACCTGGATATTGATTGAGTAAAACTAGTATGAATTTGATATTATAAGAGATTTTTCGACTCCCCTGTCCCCCTCTTGCGAAGAGGGGGTCCTTACCCTATACCCAAGCCCTAAATCCCTACCATAGGGATTAGGGATGTAACCGCCCTCCGGTGCTCGGAACCGCTGCGCTTTATGGTTGGCGGACCATCAAAGGTCTTCGCCATATTCTGCGGGATGGGACCGCCGGGCTGTTACAGGAGTATAGTCTCCATTGATAAAACAGAAGTTTTTTACAAGTTTTCTACCAGAAACTTGATATAGTCATCATTGACATTGGATATTTCTCCTTTATCATAAATTGTTAGGAGTGTAATATCCATCGTTTCTGGATCCAACAATATATTCAACGTCAAAATTCTTGCTCCACCACTTTTTCCTTTGCCTTTAGAATTAATCGCCATTCGTATCTTACGAACGCCAGCCCCTAAGTCATCTCCTGCAAGCGGATTATTCTTCAGCTCTTGTTTCCATACGTCAAAGTCATGCAACAAAGAGTGATATTTCTTCATCAAACGTTTAAACTGACGTTTAAACTCACTACCAGTGTTTATGTTCACTTCCATACGGCTATGCTTCCTTCATTTCCCGAATGAAATCATCAACATCCTGAAGCTTTTTACCTTGCAATTTAGCAAGTTTTACCTCTTGCAAGGCCCGTGACAAGCTTTCCTTGACATAAGCCTTCTGCTTCTCTTCTATAGTCAAAGGTGATTCTTTAATTATAGACGCAGAAACAACTCCACGCAACATCTTAATGGCATTGCGAATACTAGCAGATGGCTGCGTATCATCTATTGTAACTAATATCTGTTCCATATCCTATCTTCTTTTTATTAAAATGATGGTGCAAATATAAGGGTTTTCTTTGAAACTACCAAATTTTGGGGGTGTTTTTTCGATTAGAACAGATATTCATATTGCGACAGGAGTCTTTGATAATCACTCTCATACCTGGGCTTGTTGGTTGGAGTGATATGTGGACTTGAGATTATCTGTTCCATTTCCTGGAGTACCTTGGCCCCTTCACGCATGATGGGGGCTAGGTGTTCCTTGAACTGTTCTACGAATGGGGAATAATAGTAGCCTATCTCCTCTATGATGAAGGAATAGATGTTCCAGGCGTCATTGTGAGTGATGCGGTTGTTTGACAACTCATCCAAGGCGTACTTTCTCAGATAGTCGATGTTTTCTGCCTGCAACGCCACTTCCTTGTCATCTTTCACGGGATGGAAATAGCGGTCTATCAGCACTTGCCGTTCCTGCAGGTTGCGCTGGTAGAAGATTTCCTCGTTGACTAGTCGGGTCTTGTCTTGTTCCACTTCCTCGAAATGTTCGGCATGAACTCCACTGATGGCTACGCTCAATCCACCGACGTCCATCACCAGGCGGCGGTCTCGGTCGATACGGATGATGTAACCTTCCAGTCCTGCCAACTCACCTGTGGTGATACGGAGGAGGATGCGGTTGCGAGCATAATAATGGTATGGATGTAGCAGGAAACGGATGCGATCTGGTGATGTCTCCGCGACACGCATGAAGGGTTGCATCTGCGCATCGGGTATTTCTGCCACCTTGCCTGTGCTACAATTTTTGCATAGGCGAGCGTGGGGGAAGTACTGTTCGAGATAGGCTTGTATCTCTTTGGGATAACCCTGGAAGAAGACCAGACCGCTGACGGTCGGCACTTCCTGGTGCTGCACCTTCTGTTTGCCTTCTTTTCTGAAATAGCGGACTGTCTTATGCACGAAATAGGTTCTTCCGTCCTCCTCCAACAGCATTTCCAACTTCTTCACTTTACTGTTGTGAACGAAAATGTAAGACCAGGTTGTTCCATCCGAGTGACGATACTTCTTTATCGCAGGACCAGTTTTTTCGTCTGGCTCTGAAACGTGGTTGCCCTCTGGAGAAACAAGTTTCTCGTCGGCTGTAGAAAAAGAACTCGTACCATCCGGTTTCATAAATTCTATTCTACTTTATGTCCTCAGCTACAACCATACATGATGGTTGTGGTAGCCAAGTCGATAGGTTCTTGTTGTGCATAATCTTAATCGTATAGATATAACTTTTGCAAAAGTACGAAAAATAGTTGGATTACGTGTCAGATTTTGTCATTTTCTGTATGACACTCCCCAAATTTAACACAAAGTTTCGCAATTCTGCCTCGAAAGAACTCTCACAAGGGCAGATTTGAGGTTAATTCGGTTGATTTTGCTCTCTTACCATAAGAAAGGTATATCATCAATATATTTTTTTTCGAATCACCCCGTCCCTCTTTAACCAAAGAGGGCTCCACTTTCTCCCCAAGCCCCTCTTCCTCAGGAAGCGGGGATGTAACCGCCCTCCGGTGCTCGGAACCGCTACGCTCTAAGGTTGGCGGACCATCAAAGGTCTACGCCAGATTGTGCGGGATGGGACCGCATGGGGACAACTTGCTATTATCTTGCTAAAGATAGGGGGTACTACACCTATTTTAAAATATGAGGAATTGCGATAATCCGTTCCAATTATCTGGCATCTGCCAGCTCGTTGTAGCCCCAGACCATTACTAGGACGAGGAGGCCGGCTAGCATCATCAGGAGATTCTGCGTTGGCGTGATGGCATCTGCCACATGGGTAAGGGCACGGGAACCGGTAAGGAGGAAATCTATCTTCATGGAGAAGAGCCAGCCTTGTATCTGCTCCCATCCCTGACAAACCACAGCTGCCACTATGCCGACAGCTACACAGGCTGCCGTCCACAAATGCTCCAGTCGGCGACGCTTTGCCAATGCCTGCTTCTGCTCAAGAGTCAGCACAGTCTTTTCCTGCTCAAGAGACAGCACAGTCTTTTTCTGCTCAAGAGCCAGCATAGTCTTTTCCTGCTCAAGAGCTGGCAATGCCTGCATCACCCTATCAGAGAATCCATCATCCGGAATCTTCTCTATTCTGTTATCAGCAAAGAAAGCCTGAAGGAGCTGATCGTCTGTGGCGCTCAGCGGTTCAAGCTCCATACCATTTCTATTATCAATCTTTTTATCGGCCATAACCATTATGCTTTAAGTAACTTGCAAGTTTCTGTTTTCCACGAGAGAGATGCGACTTGATGGTGCCTTGCGCCATTTCCGTCACTTCTGCAATCTTATCTATAGAGAGTCCATCCATCAGCTGCAGCGTGATGCACGTCCGTTCGTTATCGCTCAATATCTGCAGGGCATTGAGCAAATCCATCTTCAATCCGGTATTCACTCCCTGCGCATTCTGTCGGGTGACAGCCGGCGTATCAATATCCAGTGTTTCCTTATGACTGCGGGTATAATCATACCACACATTATAGGCGATACGATAAAGCCAAGTGGAGAAGCTGGCTGTACCCTTGAAACCCGACAGATGGGTATAAGCCTTCACAAAGGTATCCTGCGCCAAGTCGTCACTCAGCTGCGCATCCCCCAGCGTCTGCCGTAGGAAGAACCCACGAACAGGTGATTGATACTTCTTGACCAGCAAGTCGAACGACTTGCGGTCGTGAAGCATCACCACCTTCGTGACGAGAGAAATATCGGATAACTTTTCCACTATATATTAACTAATAATTGTTGTTTGATTTTTACACCGGAGTTCCATTATAACCTGTGCCCTGATCGCCATGGCGGTTTCTCCACCAATCCTTGATGGCTGGAAGCGAACCGATCAGGGTCTGTCCCAATCCATAGAAGAAGACCAGGGCTCCGATACCTGCCAGGAAGTCAGCTTCCCACCAAGCGAACATAGCGCACAAGCCAGCTCCCAGGAAGGCATTTCTCAATCCCCGCTTCACCAGATATTCATCGCTCTGCTTGTCTATCGGACGGTCGCTTTCCGGAACATTGATGCCCTTCTCCATCGCCATCTCCGCCAACTTCATCCGGTCGTTGTGGCGGCGAATCAGATATCTGATAACCAGGAACACGATGATCAGCGGAGCAAAGACAAACAGCAGACCGAAGATGATGCAGAAGATGATGATGACAGACAGTGCCCCGCCACCAAATACCGAACCGATGAAATCGAATGGATCATCATAGTTGCCGAGACTGTACTTGGAATGATAAGAACGGTTGTCATTGTCATCTACATCAGCATAGTCGGAAGTATCCGTTGCAGTGGTATCAGAATAGGCAGCAATCGCCTCATCATCCTGAGCTGCGGATGCCTGTGCGGCAGGAGAAGCCTGCTTATCCACCTGTTGGGTAGCGGGATGATAACGATGTTTTGGAGCCGAAGATGCCAGAGATACCTGGGTAGCTCCGATGCTCATGATGAGCGCCAATGTTAATATCGCTTTCTTCATATCTAACAATATTTTTATAGTTTTACCTTGTTATTTATTATTTTTTCTATGTCTTAGACGCATCTCTTGGGAAATTAGTTGCAAAGAAACGAAATTTTTCTTATTTTTGCAAACAAAATCAAGAATAAAGGCATAAAATGAAGACATTACCAGAAGATTTCATCCAATATACACAGGAGTTGATGGGCGATGAACTGTTCCTGCAACTGAAACAGGGCATCACCGAGGGAGAAGCACCTACCAGCATCCGTCTCAATCCTTTCAAATGCAAGGAGGGAGAAGATGCTGCGGGCGAACCGATTCCATGGTGCCCTTCCACCGGTCGCTATCTCTCCACCCGTCCTAACTTCACCTTCGATCCCTGGCTCCATGCCGGAAAGTATTACGTGCAGGAGGCTTCTTCCATGTTCGTGGATCTGGTGATCCGACAACTCGTTCACGAACCCGTGATGATGCTCGATCTCTGTGCGGCTCCAGGTGGAAAATCTACCGCCGTACGTGCTGCCCTGCCGGAAGGTAGTCTTCTTTTCAGCAACGAACCGATGCGCACCCGCTCGCAGATTCTTGCGGAGAATATCCAGAAGTTCGGTCATCCCGATATGATCGTCACCAACAACTATCCACGCGACTACAGGAAGTCGAAGCTTCAGTTTGATGTCATCCTCACCGATGTTCCCTGCTCCGGCGAAGGTATGTTCCGCAAGGATGATGGTGCCATCAGCGAATGGAGTCTGCAGAATGTGGATAACTGCTGGCATCTGCAGCGCGAGATCGTAAGCGATATCTGGAACTGTCTGAAACCCGGCGGTCTCCTCATCTACTCTACCTGCACCTTCAATGCCCACGAAGACGAAGAGAATATCGCCTGGATTTGTGAGGAGCTGGGGGCTGAGCCTATCGCACTCAACGATATCGATGAAGCCTGGAATATCATGGGCAATCTCATCGGGTCAGACATCCCTGTCTATCGTTTCCTCCCTGGCAAGACGCGTGGAGAAGGCATCTTCCTCGCTGTACTCAGAAAAGAGGGAGAACCGGAAATGGAGAAGGAAGATAAAAAGAAGAAGAAGAAAGACAAGAATAAGGATAAAGGAAAGAACAGAGGGAACAAGGGAAAGAATCCGCAGGTTCCAACAGACTGGCTGAAGTCTTCCGACTATGAAACAATAGCCGAAGGCGAAACCTTCTATGCCATCCCAAGCCGATGGAAAGCCATCTATGAGGATGCTGCGCGGAATCTGAAGGTGATACATGCCGGCATCAAACTGGGAACAAGCAAGGGCAAAGACATCATTCCTGACCAGAGTCTGGCACTCTCTACCGAGCTTAACACAGAGGTTTTTACACAGGTAGAACTCTCCTACGAGGATGCCATCCGCTATCTGCGCAAAGAGGCTGTGAATCTTCCTGCAGACACCCCCAAAGGCTACGTGCTCGTTACCTATCAGCAGATGCCTCTGGGCTGGGAGAAGAACATCGGCAACCGTGCCAACAACCTCTATCCTCAAGAGTGGAAGATCAAGAGCAGCCACGTGCCGGAGGAACAAAGAATAATTAATCGTTGATAGTTTACAGTTAATAGTTGATAGATTATGCTCAGCATCATCGCCTGCATATCCCAAACAAATAGAGCAATCGGCTACCAGAACCGATTGCTCTATCATTTACCATCAGATATGACCCGCTTCCGTGAACTTACCACGGGGCATACCATCGTGATGGGCAGAAAGACATTTGAATCTCTCCCTAACGGTGCTCTTCCCCATCGCCGCAACATCGTTGTCTCTAAAAGTCTGAAAGAGATCGATGGGGGCGAAGTATATCCTACCCTGGAAGAAGCACTCAGGGCAGCGCAAAATGATACCTTATCTGCCCCCAAGGAAGATACAGGAATCACCAGCCCAGAAGAAATCTTCATCATTGGCGGAGAGAGCATCTATCGCCAGGCCCTTCCTGCTGCCCGGAAACTCTATCTCACCATCGTGGATAAGGAACCGGAAGCTGCCGATACCTTCTTTCCGGAAATCAACCCGGTTGATTGGGAAGTGACGGAAAAAGAAATGAGGAATGAAAACGGGTTGTCGTTCTCATTCCTCACCTATAGTAGAAAATAAAATCTTATTCCTCTGTTGTCTCCTCTTCCTCATCAGATACCTGCTGGATATCCTTCAGAGAAAGCTGACGGTCGATGGCTGCATTGAAGGAGATGATGGTCTCGCTTCTGGAAAGGCCCAATGGCTGCAACTTATCGTGGATAATCTCCAGGAGGTGGTGGTTATTGACAGCATAAATCTTGATGAACATATCAAAACCGCCAGTAGTATAATGACACTCTACTACCTCCGGAATCTTCTTGAGTTCCTCTACCACCTGATCAAACTTTTCAGGTTCCTTGAGGAACAATCCCATATATGCACAGGTTTCGTAACCAATCTTCTCTGGATCGATAACAAATTGAGAGCCTTTAATAATGCCAAGGTTAGTGAGTTTAGCTACACGCTGATGAATGGCAGCACCGCTTACATTACAAGCACGTGCTACTTCCAGAAATGGAATTCGGGCATCCTGAGAAATCAGCTTCAGAATATGCCTATCTAATGAATCTAAAACTTGTTTTGCCATAATTTATTATTATTTGCCTGCAAAGATAGCACTTTTCTTTAGAAAAAGCAACTTTTCTAAAGAAAAAAATAATAAATTAATATTATTTTTCCTTTTAGAGCATATTATTTCCTATTTTCTACAGCAGAATAGCTTATTTTCAGTGCTTTTGCCTGGCGCAGCGCCTGCTTCACATCGGTAATCACTCCCATCTTGGTATTCTGGTCTGCCTTGATGGAAACGGTCATCAGTTTCTGGTCTTCAGGCGACATCCGCTTCTTCTCGGCTGAGATATAATCCTGCACATCAGAAGCACTGGCAAACTTGTCATTCATCTGTATCTGGGTACCTGAGCCATACTTGCCCTGCAGATCCTTGGTTGGCTTTCCTATATAAATATGACTTACCGCCGACTTCTTGGTCAGGCGTGTGAGATTCTTTCCTTCCGGCATACGGCATTCCACCTTCAAGGTAACCTGTCGCATGTGGGTAACAATCATAAAGAAAAAGAGTACCGAGAAAATCAGATCCGGCAAGGATGACGTATTCAATTCCGGAACCGAATGCGATTTTTTACGAAAATTCATCATTTGGCGCCTCCTTTCTCCTGGGTTGACTGGGGTTCCTGTTTCTCTTCCGCAGCAGCATCTACACTCTTGTCTTCATGAGTCATCGCATTGGCATACGACTCCGTAATGCGCTGAGGACAGAGCTTACGCACCTGATCCTTCTGGTCATTGCTCAAAAGCGCATAGTCTCTATGATATTTCTTCTGGGCAGCCTCATTGCGAAGTTGCGCATAGGCTTCCATCAACTCATTCTGCATCTGGAAATAAAGGTTGTAGTTGGCATCACGGTCGCTCTCGATGGAAATCAGATGCTTCTTGCCCAGGCGATGGACAAAGCGGACGGTTTCCTGCTTCAGATCTTCCAGCTTCATCGGCTGGTTGTTCACCATCAGCGTATCTCCAGCCGTAAGATGAATCGCCATCAGATTGTTCTTATCCACCACCGATTCCTGCTGCTCCTTCTTCTGAGGTTCAGGCAAAGGAAGCTGGCGCAACAATCCCTTATCCACATCCATGGATGTGGTTACAAGGAAGAATATCAGCAGCATAAACGAGATGTCGGCTGTTGAGGTGGTATTCAATCCCGGGGTTTCGTTACGATTCCTTCTTACCAGCATGGCTTTATGATATGATACTAACTATTTTTTTGATTGATAATTACAGGATGTTACTGCTTCTTTCGGATATATCGGGTGGCACCGAAGCAAACGGCTCCAATGCCTGCCAGCAACATCAGCAGCGATGTGATGACAAACATATCTGAAAGTTTCAGCCACAACCAGTCGGCGTAGTTCTCGCCATTGATGAGCATCGGATCGGAACCTCCCAAGAGGAAAGTCAAGACCAGAACTGCCAGCAGGGTAAGCCAGGTGATGCGGAAGATACGACGCACCGGCACACCATTCACCACAGCTTCCGACTGACTGCTGCGGTAATCCTTCACCATCGAATAGACCGCCAAGCCTACTCCTCCTATCAGGAAAAGCCACATCAGGAAGATGAGCACATCAGTAAAAAGAGGGGCATTGAAGTCGGGGTTCTCATCGAAAGGCAAATCATAGCCTATCAGATAGAACAGACCGAAAACCAGCACAGCCAAACCTATCATCATACGGAAAACCTTCTGAGATCTCTGTTCGGCAGACTTGTTACTTTGAACTTTGAACTTTGAACTTTGAACTTTGAACATCTTACTTTGAACTTTGAACATTGAACTTGTTACTTTGAACATTGAACTTTGAGCTTTATGATTAGCAAAGCCGTTGAATTCTTCGTTCTTCACTCTTCACTTATTCTTGGCAATGATATCCATCAATGTAACAGCCGATTCTTCCATCTGACTGGTGAGATGTTCTACCTTGGAAAGGATGTAGTTATAGAACACCATCAGAATCAAGGCAACAATGATACCGAAGATGGTAGTAATCAGCGCCACCTTCATACCCGAAGCCACGATGGTAGGACTGATATCTCCCGCCTGCTGAATCTGGTCGAAAGCCATCACCATACCAATCACCGTACCCAGGAATCCGAGGGAAGGAGCCATGGCGATGAAGAGCTTGATCCAGGAGCATCCCTTCTCCAGGTTGGCAGCCTGCACGGTACCATATCCACTTACCGAGCGCTCGATATCATCGAGATGCTCATCTATATGCATCAATCCCTGATAGCAGATAGAAGCTACAGGTCCACGGGTATTGCGGCAAAGTTCCTTGGCGCCTTCCACATCCCCTGCCTCTACCTTCTGGTCGATATCCTGCATCAGTTTCTTGGCATTGATTTCAGAAAGGCTGAGATAGATGATGCGCTCAATACAGAAAGCCAAACCCACAATGAGAGAGATGGCAACGAGCGACATAAAGCCGGCATCACCCTCTATAAACTTCGTCTTAAGAGCTTGATGAAATCCGATATTCTCGTCTTGTGCCATGACAGGCAGAGAACACATTACTGTGAAAATGAATATTGCGAAACGCGCAATAGCTGTATTTTTCTTCATAATCATATATACCTTATTATATATATAAAAAAGCGGAAAGAGGGGGATTCGAACCCCCGATTCCCTTTAGGGGAATACACGCTTTCCAGGCGTGCCTCTTCAGCCACTCGAGCACCTTTCCAGTTTCGGAGTACAAAATTATCACTTTTTATTCGAAAAGCCACATATTCATTTGCTTTTTACATTTCTTTAACGAAAATACAAGAGCGTAAACCCGCTAGGCGTCTAGCGGTAGACGCCTAGCGGTATAGTGTAAATTCTATTTTTCAGGAATGATCTCGAAGATTTCGGCTGAGCCATCCAGCTGAACCTTGGCTGCCTTCTTCACCAATTCTATCTTGCAGAATGACTGGTCGATGTTGATGGTTGCCAAAACCTTGCCCTTGGCATTCAGCTGGCGACATACCAATGATTTGCCTGGAGCCAACTTCAACAGCAGGGTGTAACCCTTTACAGCCTTTTCTACACCCATGGTAAGGGTGCCCTCGTTGGTGAATGAAGTGCAAGGATTCTCATCGAAACCATACATCGCTGCCTGCAGATTGCCTGCCTCAACAGGGAAGCTCAAACAATCTGGAGTAGTTGGGTTCACCTCGAAAGTACGGACTGCAGCCCAGTTGCGCTTGTCAGACTTCAACTTCTTGATGCGGATATAACGAGCCTCAACAGGAGAATCGGTCTTCCAGTTGATGATATACTGCTTCTTCAACTCACCGGTCAGCGCCTTCCACTCCTTCTTGTCAAGAGAATACTCCAAAACGGTGTTGTCGAAGTAATCCACATCATCTACAGAGTTACGGCCCTGGAGGATTCTTACCTCAGAAACAGAACGAACACAACCTAAGTCTGCACCAATCCAGTCGCCAGTGTTCTGACCATTACCTGATGTATAATAGGTAGTAGAATCATTGTCAAACATCGCCTTGCTCTGGGTAGTTCTCAAGGTGGCGTAAGTACCGATACCCTTATAGAAAGCAGGCACCTTGCCAGTCAACTTCTTGAAGAAACCAGAAGCCATATCATCCATAGACTGCTCATAGAATGGCTGCAATACCATGGTTCCAGACTTATGCTTCTCGTAAGCTGCCACATCTTCCTTGCTCATACGGTTGTTGACATAGCCATCCCAGAATGCCTGGTCATTACCAGCCTTGTACTCCTTGATGAGCTGCATGGTCTTCAAGCCACGGTCGCCCAACTTGCCAAACTCTGTGAGCCATGGACGGAGTTCCTTCATCAGCAAGGCATTCTTGCAGTTTGCCTCCATCTGAGCAGGAGCATTCTTCACTCTTACAAACTCGCTCTGCAGGGCATTGAACTCAGCATCTGTAAAGTTGTCGATGCGGAAGCTCTTGGTTTCCCATGATTCGATACGGCGATAACCGGTTTCTGTATCGCATGAGTGCATGGCGAAGGTGCGATAAGCCTCGTGTGCCTCTGGAGTAAGATCTACCAGACCACGCTCCCAGTTGTCGAGCGGATTATAGTTAGCGATGTTCCAGGTATAGTCAGCTACACCGTAGAGAGCCAGCTTGGAAGCCTCTCCATGCTCCATTGGGTTGCTCACGAAACCGCAGAGATCCTTGTTGGTCAGGTCGGTCTGCAAACCGTAGGTAGGACCCTGCATGATGATATGGCGTGCATAATCGGTTACAGGGAAGTTCCACCAGTAGTAAGCAGGACGCTTGATACGGGAGTTCACCCAGTCGAGCGTCTCGCGGGTCAAGTCGCTACATACCACATCACCTGTCCAGAATACATTGATAGATGGATCGAGGGTATTACCGAAGATAGCCAGAGAACCGGTTGGTTTTGGATTCGCCCAGAGACGGGTATAATCGGTAGGACACATCACGAGCGGAGTCACATCACCCTTAGCCTTCACAAACTCCTTAGTCAGGCGGTTCAAGAGTTCAGACTGCTTGACTGGGTTGGCACCCTCGCCGGAAATATCATCAAAGAAGATAGCGAAAGAACGCACACCGAGGTCGTACATCAAGTCGAGCTTGTGAACCAGGTTCTGATAGTCTTCCTCGTTCCACTTGATATCCTGTCCTGGATGGATAGCCCATACGAAATCTACACGGTTGCGACGGCAAGCCTGTACAAGTTCGCTGATATTCTTAGCCTCTTTCTCTGGATAAGGCAAGCGCCAGTTAGGGCAACTGTGATAAGGATCATCCTTTGGACCATAGAGATAGGTGTTCATCTTGTTCTTTCCATAATAATCGATGAGGGAAAGACGCACCTGGTGAGACCAAGGCTCACCATAGAAGCCCTCTACCACACCACGGTTTGGAAGATCAGGATAGTCGTTGCAAGTGGTATAAGGCATCTGGCCCTTTGCCATCTCGCTGTTTACAATCTGGCGCAAGGTCTGCAAGCCATAGAAAGCACCACGCTCATCGTATCCCACAATCTGGATACCCTTGGCATCAGCCTTCAGGCTGTAAGCACCAGATACCGGCTTCACACCAGCCTTAGCAGCAAGCTTCTCACCGAAATCGATGGTCAGGCGAATGCCCTTGGCGTTAGCGGTCAGGAACTTCACATCATCTGCAAACTTACCTTTCTTGTCGATTACCTTGACACCCTTCTGCAGGTCGAGTCGGTTAGCAGCATCCACATTCAGGAGATGTGGTGTAGGACTCACAATGAGTCCGTGATGATCCAGTTTCTTACCAGGAATCATGTGCACGTCCTGCTTCTCAGAA
Organism: uncultured Prevotella sp.; assembly: GCA_900544825.1. Classification (GTDB taxonomy): domain Bacteria; phylum Bacteroidota; class Bacteroidia; order Bacteroidales; family Bacteroidaceae; genus Prevotella. The sequence continues at coordinate 13,084 of UQWP01000042.1, forward strand.
CGCTGGCCGCTCAGGTCTTGTGCCTGAGTACCTTGTGCAAACGCTGCCATCAACATAGCAGCAAAAATCACTTTTCTAGTCATAATGAATAGTTTGGTTTTAATATTAAGCTTATATATTTTTTATTATTTCATAGGTGAAAGACGCTTTCTACATTCTTATTCGTCTGTTCTGCGAATTCCTCCTCACTCACTCCGTAGGCTTTCGTCAGAGTCTTGAGCACTTCTACCACGAAGGCGCTTTCATTGCGCTTGCCACGATATGGAACGGGAGCCATGTATGGAGAGTCGGTCTCCAGGATGATGCGATTCATCGGAACTGCAGCCGGAAGGTCTTCTCTGAGATGACTGCTCTTGAAGGTGGATACACCGCCGATGCCCAACACGAAGTTGTCGAACGAGAGGAGTTCTTCTGCCTCCTTCTGATTGCCGGTGAAGCAGTGGAACACGCCGCCCGGCAGGTCTTTCTGATACTTTCTGAGCAGGTGCACCATCTCGTTCTGTGCCTTGCGGCAATGAATCATCAGGGGAAGTCGGGTTTCTACCGACCATTTCACCTGTTCCTCGAATGCTTCCAGCTGCTCGTGCTCGAACTCACGGCTCCAGTAATAATCGAGTCCGATTTCGCCAATGGCTATAAAATCGGAAATCTGAGGAGAATCGCCATCTATAGAATCACCAGTCTGACCGGTACTTCCTGTTATGCGATGTTCCTCTAATATTTTTCGGAGTTCAGCCAGCTGCTCCTTCCAGTCTGCCTTCACCTCTTCGGGATGCAAACCGATCATCGGATAGGCATAACCCGGATATTCCCGACTCAATGCCAGGACAGCATGCGTGGTCTTCACGTCGATGGCAGGCAAGAATACCTTGCCTACCCCCGCTTCCCTGGCACGAGCGAAAGCTTCCGCTCTATCCTCATCAAACTCTTCTGCATCGAGATGAGTATGCGTATCTATTACTTTGAACATTGAACTGTTAACTTGGAACTTGGAACTTTATGATTAGTAAAGCCGATGAATTCTTCACTCTTCGTTCTTCACTCTTCACTTAAATTAGTACTGGCGCTTCATCATTTTCTGCGCATACTTCTGGAGTTCTTCCTTGCGCTCAGCAGGCACGTTTACGGCATCGAGATACTTCTTGCTCTGCTCGAAGTAATAGGCAATCTTATCCTGTGCCATCTTGTCGATACCAATCTCGTTATAGAGACGGGTAACGGCAGCCACCTTCTCATTGCGGTCGAATTCCTTGGCATCCACCCATTTCTGGAGCTCAGCACGCTGGGCATCATTGGCATGGTTGAAGGCATTGATGAGCATGAAAGTCTTCTTGTTGGAAGTGATATCACCACCGATAGCCTTACCGAACACCTTGGAATCACCATATACATCGAGGAAATCATCCTGCAGCTGGAAAGCCAAGCCGATCTGCTCGCCAAACTTATAGAGATTGTCAGCATCCTCTGCAGAAGCATCAGCCAGGATGGCACCAATCTTCAGGGCACAAGCCAGAAGTACACTGGTCTTGAGGCGAATCATCTCGATATATTCCTCTTCCTTCACATCATTGCGGTTCTCAAACTCCATATCATACTGCTGTCCCTCTCCAATCTCAAGGGCTGTAGTAGTAAAGAGCTTCATCACCTTGGCAAGATGCTGATCGTCACACTGTGCCATTCTCTCGTAAGCCAACACCAACATACTGTCACCGGAGAGGATAGCCGTATTGGCATCCCACTTCTTGTGTACAGTCTCATGACCACGACGGAGGTCAGCATTATCCATCAGGTCATCGTGCAAGAGTGTATAGTTGTGATAGGTCTCAAGAGCTATCGCATTCATCAGAATCTTCTCAGGATCATTCTTGAAGAGATTGTATCCCAAGAGCATTAAAACAGGGCGAATACGCTTTCCACCTAAAGAGAGTACGTACTTCACCGGTTCGTAAAGCGACAATGGTTTACGATTGTATGGGAGATTTGCCAGAAAATCATTCACCATTACCAATAATTCTTCTGATGTCTTCATATCTATCATATTTCTAATTTATAATTTCTGATTTATAACTTGTCTTTTATAACTTGAATACCACCGGAACAGCAATCATGGTACGGCACACCTTGTTCTTGTCCATACCCGGCTTCCATTTGGGCATCATCTTCATCACGCGGAGCGCTTCAGCATCAAGGGCAGCATCCACCGAGGTACTTACCTTGGTATTGGCGATGCTTCCATCCTTGTTCACGATGAAGGTTACCACCACCGTGCCCTGTACCTTGTTGTTCTGCGCCACCTGCGGATACTTCAGGTTCTTGGTGAGCCATTGCATGAATGCCGACCAGCCCCCCGGAAACTCCGGAATCTTCTGCACCACGGTAAACTTGATAGGAGCCTCAGCCTGTGTATCTGCCGGATCCACCGCCGTCTCTGGAGCCGCCTCCTTCACGTCAGCCCCTTCAACCACACCCGAACCATCACCGATTACCAGCGAGCTGGTAGTAGTGCTGATCTTTTCCGGTGTCTTCCTGACCATTTGCTGTTCGGTAGGTTTCACCTCCTGGGTGATAGCCTGCGAGGCAGGTGCCTTCGCCATAGCCTCCGCACTCACCATATCTTTCTGATCGGGCGGAGTTGACATTTCCATATCTTGCGAAAGATCTTCAAAGTTCTCTGCCCAGTCATCATCTCCCTGCGGATTTCTGGAATACTGCAATCCTACAAAGAGAAGCGTAAAGGCAATAAGGAGTCCCAGCAGGAAAAATGTTACCCGCTTGTCCTCCAACTGTGCACGATCTGATTTCTTTATTTCCACAATATCTATTATCTACTATTTGCAGACTTGTTCACCCGTTTTTGGGGTCCCAACTGCAATATTTTACATTCTCTTCCGTTATTTTCTACGAAAACATTGCAAATTTACGTCTTATTTCTCAAAAAAGCCGTATCTTTGCCAAAGAATTAGATATTTTAAATGAAAAAAGTTGTTTTTTCCATTATATTGACGCTTTTCGCGACAAAAATGGGGGCTCAAGAGAGTCAGACGGGGTATAACTTCCTCCGACTCCCCGTCAGTGCCCATGCTGCCGCCTTGGGAGGCGATAACATCACCTTGATAGAAGATGATGCGGCACTTGCTTTCCATAACCCAGCCCTGCTGGTTTCGGTGGACGACCGTACCCTCAACTTCAACTACATGAACTATATGAAGGGGGTAAATATGGCATCAGCTTCATTCAACCGCATCACCGGAGAGAAGGCTTCGTGGGCGGTATCGGCGCAGTATGTGGATTATGGCAAGATGAAGCAGACCGATGAGAACAACATCCAGATGGGTGAATTCTCAGCTAAGGATATCTGTCTGGCGGGTACTTTCTCCTACCTGCTCAGCGAACGCCTCGTGGGTGGTATCACCGCCAAATTCATCACCTCGTATATCGGTGACTACAACTCCATCGCCATGGGGGTGGATCTGGGACTCAACTACTACGATTCAGAAGAAGAGTGGTCGGTTTCAGCAGTAGCCAGAAACCTGGGTGGACAGCTCAAAGCTTATGATGTAGAATACGAGAAGATGCCGATAGACCTACAGGTGGGTGTCAGCAAGCACTTCATCAATACTCCCTTCTGCGTTTCAGCCACCTTGGTGAATCTGAACCATTGGGACAAGGGACTCAGAAACCATGCGGTATTAGGTGCCGATCTGCTTTTGGGCGAAAGCCTCTGGGTGGGAGCCGGCTACAATTTCCGACGCCACGATGAAATGAAAATCGTAAACGGAGAAGATGAAACCAGCAGTCATGGAGCCGGATGGTCGTTTGGTGGCGGTATCAATCTGGAGCGCTTCCATCTCAACATCGCCTATGGTAAATACCATGTCAGCAGCAACAGTCTGCTGCTGAATATCGACTACAGATTATAGAATACTGATTATTGAATACAGATTATAGAACAGATAAACTTTTCAGATTTAAAGATATGAAGAAGATTACAATAGCAATTGACGGTTACTCTTCTTGTGGAAAGAGTACCATGGCAAAGGATCTTGCCAAGGAAATCGGATATGTGTATGTAGATACAGGTGCGATGTATCGCTCTGTTACACTCTATGCCTTGCGCCACCAGCTTTTCGATGAGGATGGCAAGGTAAAGGTAGCAGAGTTAGAGGCTGAGATGCCAAACATCCACATCTCTTTCAAATTCAACGCCGAAACCGGTCGCCCAGACTGCTATCTCAACGGTGAGTTGGTAGAAAAGGAGATCCGCTCGCTGGAGGTTTCCAATCACGTAAGTCCTGTGGCAGCCATCCCATTCGTAAGAGAGGCATTGGTAGCCCAGCAGCAGAAGATGGGAGAAGACAAGGGCATCGTGATGGATGGCCGTGACATCGGTACCACCGTTTTCCCTAACGCAGAACTGAAGATCTTCGTTACGGCAAGCTCCCAGGTAAGAACACAGCGCCGTTTCGATGAACTCAAGGAGAAGGGAATGCCTGCCGACTTCGAGGCAATCCTGAAGAACGTAGAGGAACGTGACTATATTGATACCCACCGTGAGACCTCTCCTTTGCGCAAGGCTGATGATGCCATCACACTCGACAACAGTGAGATGACAATTCCGGAACAGAAGGAATGGTTGATGAAACAGTATCAAAAAGCCACAGAAAAGTAACAAAAAGCTACTTTGTCGTAGAAAGCCTGCAGAAGATTACAAAAATATATTAAAATTTTAGTTTTATACAATAAAACTGCCATTTTAAAGAATTGGCTTTGCAAAAAAACGTTGTTTTATTTATCTTTGCAGACATAATGACAAGGTAGTAATGATATAGATTATAAATTTTGAGTTAATTACTGTTTTTTGAAGGTGATAAGTCCTCGTGAGAAGATTTATCACCTGTTTTTATTTTATGAAATGAAGAATCATCAAATCAGATAACCAGTTTATGATAAGGTATCCTTGATGATTTTCTCCTTGCATTCTTCCATCAGCCATTTAGGAGTACTGGTAGCCCCACAGATGCCTACGGTATTCACGCCCTTCAACCAATCCATATTGATTTCCTCGGCACTCTCTATCTGATAACTGTTAGGATTCACGCTCTTGCACTCCTTGAAGAGCACCTTTCCATTGCTGCTCTTTCTACCACTGACAAAGAGGATGACATCATGCTTGCAGGCAAAGGATGCGATGTTTGGCATTCTGTTAGCCACCTGGCGGCAGATGGTATCAAAGCTCTTGAAGGTTGCCCCCTCTACGATATGCTCCTGGCAATACTCGATGATGCGATGAAACTCATCCAGACTCTTGGTGGTCTGGGAATAGAGATAGATATCACGGTTGAAATCCAACTTACCTACTTCCTTCAGATGCTCCACATCCTCCAACTTCTCTACCACGAGGGCATGGCTCTCGGTCTGTCCTACCAGACCCAGCACCTCGGCATGACCCTTCTTTCCGAAGATGACAATCTGCGCCTCAGGATTGCTCACATACTGCTTCTTGATGCGGCGCTGCAACTGGAGAACTACCGGACAGGTAGCATCAATAATCTCGATATTGTTCTGCTCTGCCAGCGCATAAGTCTCAGGCGGTTCACCATGGGCACGAAGCAGCACCTTCACACCGTGAAGCTCCTTCATCTCCTCATGGTCGATGGTAATCAGCCCTGCCTCATGCAGGCGCTCCACCTCCATGCCATTATGCACAATATCACCCAGGCAGTAGAGTGTACTGCCCTTTTCCAACTCTTCTTCAGCTTTCTTGATGGCAGTGGTTACGCCGAAGCAGAAACCACTACCATTATCTATTTCTATCTGCATTACTTTACATTTATTCTAATAACTACTTTGGCATTCTCCGGATCATTGGTAATCATGAGAATACGAGGATGCTTGGCACGCGACTTCTTCAGATCGGCAGCCACGGCTGTCACCTTCATCTTCACGGTCTCTCCCGGCTGAATCTTGCTCTTCTTCAGCTGTACCTGCAAGCCCATGGTAAACATCTGCATGCTTCGGATATCCAAAACCGACTTACCCCTGTTGGTAACCAGGATTTCACCCTTGCGCTTCTTCTTGCCGTTGAAGCTTCCCAGATCCAGATCGGTGGTAGAGAGTTCCACCTTCGGAGCCTGTTCCTTCTGCTCAGCAGTCAACTTATCGAAACTTGGCAGGAGAACGGCAGAAACCACGATTTCCTTCTCTGGAGCAATCTTGTCACCAGGACGCTCACCCAGATAAACAGAAGTCTGATTCAAGCCGAAATCACGCAGCTTCTTCGAATCCAGCACGAAGGTAATCTCTGCGGAACGGTGAGGTGCCACCTTGGATGGCGAAACAGAAGCCTGGAGATAGTTAGGCAGGTGCATCACCACAGGCTCCATCATCTCCTCTGTAGGATTGAAGATATGGATGCGCTGTACCGGACGGTCACCACGGTTCACATCATCAAACTCCACCTCCTGGGCATCCGACTGCATTTCACCCAACTGCTCATTATACGGACCTGCAAAATCCACCACATTGCTCACTACCCTACCGCGCATAGAGAGGATAAAAGGTTCCTCCGATGCATTGCTATAGAGGCATATCTGCTTGTGGAAGGTACCCATCTGCTTCGCATCATACACCGCCTTGACCAAGAAGCTGTCGCCAGGAGCCACACTGTTCTTCGGATACACCACCTCTGTACATCCGCAACTCTTATACACCTGATGGATGATCAGCGGTTTGCTGCCCTCATTCTTCATCAGGAACTCAGCGGTCACCGGCTTGCGGAATACTACCTGACCACAATCCACAACCTCGTACTGAGTACTTATTTTCTGTGCCGACGCAGACACCGCCAACAGCGATGAAAGCATCAATATATTCATTCGTTTCATACTATTCTATTCGTAATTATCAATCCTTGTTTTAATTATTAACTGTCATCTTATATGCCTCCGTGCGACCTCCAAACTCCGGACTGTAGGTACACTCTGCCGTGCAGGAGCCCGACTGGTAATCGCCTTTACGGTCGATATAATATTCCATTTCTACGAAATGCTTACCTTTAGATAAACGATTAAAATAGAAATTTGTTGTATTATCCTTAGGAGAAACATAGCATTTCATACCCCACTGGTAACCGCTCAGCTGATTGACAGGCTCCAGACAGGCTGCCCGCTTGTCCACAATCTTCACGAAATCGTAGTCACGGTCGGCTGTGATGGTGATGATGACCTTGATCTTATCTCCCACCTTTGCCTTCTTCTGGTTTTCAACCTTACGGCTAACCTTGATGCCCGATTCCAGAGAAGCGATTTCGCTGACAGGCAGCTTGAACTCTGCATACACAGCACCCCAGCTGGTATAATCGCTCTTCTTGTTGATGCTCAGGGTAGATGCCTTACCCGCCTTTTCGGTCTTGACATAACCCAACGCAGTAGAATCCTGCGGCATCGGGAGCTGCTTGCCATCCAGTTTCAGCACGGCATTTTCAGCCTTCCTGTTCCAGCTGTTTTCATTACCCTTCATAAAGGCATAGACGGCATCCACGGTATTCACCGGAGTATCCCAAACCTGGGTACGCTTCGACATCAGGAGCCAGCGCTGCAGTTCCTCGATGGTCTGCTTATCGTTCGGCTTCAGCATCTGCAGCGCCTCTATCACGGATACCTGGGTAGGAATCTTGTAGTTTCTCCAGCTGTAGAAAGCCTTGCGGGTATCGTAGTAGCGGCCCATCTCCTCGCGGTAAACAGCATATTCGTTTACGCTCTGCAGATATTCGCCAGCCTTCTCACGGTAGGCAACATTCTGCTGGCTGTTTCTGGCGAGTACCACGGCGGCACGAGCCTTGCCATAGATGGTGAAATCACCGGTCATCTTCGACATCTTTTCCAGGAGATAAGCCTTGTCAGCTTCCAGATTCTGCTTCATCTTTCTGCCATCCATCGAGAGGATGTAGAGATAATGCAGCGCCTGCTCGCTAGGACTCACCTTGTGCTTCTTCTCCTCCATCTTCTTCATTTCTCTTACTTCCTGGGCAGTCTGCCAGGAGAGATAGTTCAGGGCGGAAGTCAGCATCTTGGCAGTTGACTTCTGGATACCTGCGATGGCATTCAGACGAACCATCATCTCGGCTACCGACGTTGTCATATATCGGCTGCCCTTCATTCCTTTCCACCAGGAGAAGGAGCCGTCGGCATTCTGCAACTTCTTCAGTTTCTCCACCTGATTCTGCAAGCGGATAGTCTCTAAAGAGAGATGCTGCTGAGACTGATTATCCAGAGAGAGATGCTTCTGGATATGGGTGGTGATGGTATTGGCGTAGATGGCAGACATCAGCGAGATGGCATCCTCCTCATCCGGATTGCTGATAGACGGCAGCGCCTTGATCATCAGCCAACTTGGATTGTTGGTATATTCCACAGTCACCTTTGCATCCTCTGCTCCCTTCGCCTGCTTGCCCTCCTTGTTCAGAAAGAGCTTGCTCAAGTTGAAACTCTGCTCGCCCTGCTGATGCAGGGTGATAGGCAGGGTATTCACAACGAGCTCACGGTTGCTCAACACAGGCAGATAGTGCTGTTCGCCGTCGCTGTAGCCCGCTCCGGCAGCCACCACCTTATTAATATATACACCTTCTTTCAGACCTTGGACATCGAAGGAGACGGTAGCAGAGCCCTCGGCATCGATGCGATAACCCTGGGTCTTCTGCCAAACCACCTTCTGGGTTTCGGCATCCAGAATCTGCATGCGGGCATTACCGCTCACCTTCTTGTCTGAAGTGTTGAAGAGTTTCACCACGATGGTACTCTTGTCGCCTTCACGCAGGAATCGAGGCATGTTAGGCTGCACCATCACGGTTTTCTGAGCCACCGCCTCATCTACCAGGCAGCCGTTTCTCATCTCCTTGTCATGAGCCAAGCCCATGAACTTCCAGGTAGTCACGCTTTCCGGCAGGGTGAAATTGATAGCCACATTGCCCTGATTGTCGCTCTCCAAGGCAGGATAGAAGAAGGCGGTCTCGTTCAGGTTTTCACGCACCTGCACTTTGTCGAGGTACTGTCCTGTGTCTGAGCCTGAACCACCAGCAAACTGCGGCATCTCTTCTACTACATCAAAAGCCTTGTTGGCAGATGGAGGAGGAGCTCCAACAAGGATCATATCACTCCCACGAGTTTTCATAACTCTCCCTTCTTCTCGAACCAGCTCGTCTTTCTGTATACGAACAGCCTCAACCGTTCCGCCAGAAGAACGTTCCAGCTTGCTCAGTTCCACCGCTTGCATATAAGCATAAAAGCTAAAATATTTAGCATCAAACTTATCCACCTCCAACTCCTTTTCATCGTAATATTTGGTAGGATAAGTACCAGCCAATCCCAACTTATAATACTTCAGATTGCTCTTCCAATAGCAGTCTGGCAACCACTGGCTGAATCCCAGCGACATTTTCCAGGTATGTTCAGCCAACTGGTCGAGCGACTTGTCATAGAGCACACTCATCAGCTGTGCCTTGGCTGGCTTGCCGTCAGGAGTCGTAATATGCAAGGTCCACTTTTCCTTCTGTCCTGGAGTGAGACGGTCGCGGAATGTCTTCCAGGTGATATTCAACTTCTTCTCCGGCATAGGACGGGCTATGCTGATTTTTCTGGTATAGCATTCGCCGTTCTTCACGAAACTATAGTTGATCACCACACCCGAAGCATATTCCTCTCTGTAGGTGAATGGCAGGGTAACGATGCTGTCGCCCAATTCCCAGGCACCCTTCTCCAGCAGTTTGTTGCCGGCGATGATGGAATATACGATGTGCGCTCCGTTTTCAGAAGAACCCACCTGCACATATACCGGTTTTCCATCACGAGGGAAAGTCTTGGAAGTCTGATAATACCATTCGGTAGTTGGCTCCATCGGATGGGTATCCTTGATGCTGAAGAGAGTGAACTTCTGCTGCAAGGTATCTGTTCCGCAGATTGCCTCCAGCTGATGAACGCCGGATTTCCAAACCTGGGCAGAAGAGGCAGAAGATGCATATTCCTTGATAGAAACCGATGCATTCGCCTCGGCATCCTTCCATTCGCCCTTATCAATGCGATATTTCAACCTGCTCGAAATCGGCATACCACTGGCATTGCGGTAAGCGAAGGTCACTGTCTTCAGACTGTCTGCCTCGATACGCTTAGGAAGATTCACCGTGAGGATGGTTGGCTTGGTGCCCAGAGGCAGACTCATCACACCCTCGTGGCTCTCGCCGCTGATGTCGGTAACGATGGCTGAGACCTCGAAGTTGAAGAAACGGGCGATGCGCATGAAATCGCTCATATCAGCCTCGTCTTTCCCAGACAAGGCAGCCTCCAGCGGAATCTCCACATCGAAGGTTCCGTCTTCACGAGTCACGCAACTGTCGGTCTTCACCAACTGTCCGGCAGAGCCTGCGCCCCACCACCAGAGTTGGTTTCTGCGGGTCACCTGATACTCTACCTTGGCACCCTGCACAGGCACACCGGCGTAGGTCTTGGCACTCGCCTTCACCACCACGGTATCGCCCCAGGTATATTTCTCATTCACCTTCGGGAAGGTAATCTCGAAGGTTGGTCGCTTGTATTCCTCTACTCTGACATATTCAGTTGCCGTACCATTCACGGAGATGGAATACTGTCCCGTCTGTCCCTCCTTCGGCAATTCGAAATCCACGGATGCCGTGCCGTATTCGTCGGTCGTAGCCTTCTGCTCAGCCACCTGCTTCCAGTTGGCATCCCTCAGGATAAACTTCAGTTCCCTGCTCTTGCCAGGCACACTGGCATCCAAGCCCTTCTTCACGATGTAGGAAACGGCAGAGGCATGCACCTTCTGTCCCGGGCGATAGATGGCACGATCGGTAAACAACTGATATTTCACCTCATCATCCTTCTTCTCGTAATAGCGGGCACGGGAGAGGTAGATGTCCTTGGCAGGCGCAAACTTGTCGCTGTGGGTGGAAATTAGGACGTTCCCATCCACATTCTTGAAGTAAGCCTCTCCGTTCTCATCGGTCGTCAAGCGGGCATGAACCATTCGTTTGTCCTTCTTCGTCTTGAAATCATACCGCTGGTCATAGAGTTCTATCTTCGCCCCGGCGATAGGCTGGCCATCGGTAGCATTCACCACCACATAGCGATGTCTATCATCCGGCAACTGCTGTATCATCACCGCCAGATTGCTCACATAGAAGAGCTGTCGCTGCGGAGCGATGCCCGTATTGTCCGAAGTCACCTCCATCAGATAGGCACCCAGCGGCAGATTGCCACCGATTTCGATGGAATCCTTTACCTCTTCGTAATCCGGGCGACCATAGTAGTTGCGGCTGAAATCCTTCTGATGCAGTTTCGTGGTCTTCTTCAGAAGCATCTTATAGGTAGCCTCATCCTGGGCATTATAATCGTTATCTGCCGTAATATTGAGGCGGGAGATGCTGATCTTCAGGTTCTGGAGATTGCGCACATTCAGATGCACCCACGCCTTCTCCTCTGGTCGCAATACCTGCGGCATATCCTGCACCCGGAACATCGGTTCGGTGAGTCGCTTCTGCGCATTTCTCAGTTCGTTCATTCTCGACCAACCACCCCAGCGGCTCAGCGCATAGTTGATATAGTTGAGCTTATCCTGCGGTTTGGCATCGGTGGCACCTTCCATGAAGCGGAAGTGCTCCACGGCAAGTTCGCCTGCCTCCGGAATATCCTGATAAACCTGGATGAGCGAGTCGATGGTCTGCAGATACTTCGATTTCTTCACCTCTCTTACGTCATCCTGGCGGTATTTCTCGATAAGCTTGTAGGCACAGAGACAGGCTGCACCCCGATTTCCCACCTTATTATAATAGGTGTACATCAGCAGATACGCCTCCTTGCTGTCAGCCTCAAAACCGATGAGATGCAGCAGATCGTTGTTGAAGGAACTGCCGTCCACACCCTTCAGCGTCAGCGGTACATACCCGGTAGAAGCATTCCTGGCAAGAAGCTCAGGCTGCTCCAGGGCTTTCTTGAAGAAAGCCTCGCTCTTCTTCCCATTCACCTCCAGCCGATTCTGATAAGAGGAAGCATCCTCCACCTCAATGCCGTAAGGATGATCCCGATACACCTTGCCGAGCACGGCATATCTTACTGCCTTCAGCACAGGGTCTTTCGCATTCAGAGCTTCCGCCTTCATCCGCTTCACGTTCGGTGTCAGTGAGTCTGCCGAAATCTCTTTCCAGAGTATCATCTGCCTCATCTCAGCCGCCAGCAACTGGCCGTAGTCTTTCGCCGCCGTAGCTTTGGAGATGATCTTCTTCATCACCCCAATCTCGCTCTTGGGCTGATCCTTCTGAGCGATGATATCAGCTTGCTTCCACAAGTTGTCGTAGGTTTGAGCCGTTGCTTGCAGCATGGCAAACACGGTTATGAGGAGTGTTATAATGTTTCTTTTCATAAGCCAACTGTATATTATGTTAATCGCTAATTGTTAAACATCAAACTTTTCAATGCAAAAATACAAAAAATATCTGTTTTCTAACCTAGAAACTGAAACTTTTTATTATCTTTGCACCAAATTCATGCAAAAATTCTAAAAATAAACATTAAAAAAACAATGGTAGAGAAAAAGTATGGTCATTTCGATGACGCCAATCGCGAGTACGTGATTACTGATCCCAAGACTCCATGGCCTTGGATCAACTATTTGGGTAACGAGGATTTCTTCTCGCTTATCTCCAACACAGCAGGTGGGTATTCTTTCTATAAGGATGCCAAGTTCCGTCGTCTCACCCGCTATCGCTACAACGGGGTACCTATGGACAACGGTGGTCGCTACTTCTATATCAAGGATGGCGATACCGTCTGGAATCCAGGCTGGAAACCTTGCAAGACGCCACTCGACAGCTATGAGTGCCGCCACGGCATGAACTATACCCGCATCACGGGCAGCAAGAACGGCGTGGAGGCAAGCGTTCTCTTCTTCGTTCCCCTCCATACCTGGGCTGAAGTTCAGAAGATGACACTCAAGAACCAGACCAAGGAAGTAAAGACTCTCAAGATCTTCTCCTTTGCAGAATGGTGTCTCTGGAATGCCGCTACCGACATGGAGAACTTCCAGCGCAACTTCTCTACAGGCGAAGTGGAGGTAGAAGGATCTACCCTCTATCACAAGACGGAGTACCGTGAGCGCCGCAACCACTACGCTTTCTACACAGTGAATACAGAGATTCAGGGCTACGATACCGACCGTGAGAGCTTCATCGGACTCTACAACGAGTTTGCCAAGCCTGAAGCCGTGATGGAAGGCAAGCCACGCAACAGTTTTGCACATGGCTGGAGCCCTATCGCCTCACATTATATAGAGGTAACCCTGCAGCCGGGCGAAAGCCGCGACCTCATCTTCCTCCTGGGATACGTAGAAAACGAACAGGGCAAGAAGTTCTCTGCCAAGAAGGTGATTAACAAGGAGAAGGCACATCAGCTTATCAACAAGTTCGATACCACCGAAAAGGTAGATGCTGCCTTCGCCGAACTCAACCGATACTGGGATGATCTGTTGAATATCTTCACCGTGAAGAGCGGAAACGACAAGCTCGACCGCATGGTGAACATCTGGAACCAGTATCAGTGTATGATTACCTTCTGCATGTCGCGTTCGGCAAGCTTCTTCGAGAGCGGTATCGGCAGAGGTATGGGTTTCCGCGATTCCAACCAGGACCTCGTAGGCTTCGTTCATCAGATACCTACCCGTGCCCGCCAGCGCATCATCGACATCGCCAGCACCCAGTTCCCAGACGGCGGTTGCTATCACCAGTATCAGCCACTCACCAAACGTGGCAACAATGATATCGGTGGCGGTTTCAACGATGACCCTTGCTGGCTCATCTTCGGAACCGTAGCTTATATCAAGGAGACGGGCGACTTCTCCATCCTCTCTGAGCAGGTACCATTCGATAACCAGCCAGGCAGCGAGGTGAGTCTCTTCGAACATCTGAAGATTTCGATGAACCACGTCATCAACAACCTGGGTCCACATAAGCTCCCACTCATCGGCAGAGCCGACTGGAACGACTGTCTGAACCTGAACTGCTTCTCCTGGGATCCGAACGAGAGTTTCCAGACCACCGGGAACAAGGGCGAAGGCAGCAAGGCAGAGAGCCTGATGATTGCCGGACTCTTCGTAGTAACCGGCAAGGACTATGTAGCCCTCTGCAAGCAACTCGCCAAGGAAGCTGCCAATTGTCATGAAGGCGAGATTGCCGGACTTGCCGAGGAAGATTATCTCGTAGAAGCCGAGCGCATGCAGCAGGCGGTAGATGCGATGAGCGAAGCCGTGAAGCAGCATGGCTGGGATGGCGAATGGTTCCTCCGTGCCTACGATTTCTTCGGCAACAAGATTGGTAGTGATGAGAACGAGGAAGGCAAGATCTTCATCGAGAGTCAGGGATGGTGTACCATGGCTGGCATCGGACAGGAAGAAGGTCTCTGCGACAAGGCACTGGATAGCGCCAAGGAACACCTGGAATGCGAGCACGGAATGGTACTCAACAATCCCGCCTACACCACCTACCATGTAGAGATGGGCGAGATATCATCTTATCCGGAAGGCTACAAGGAGAATGCCGGCATCTTCTGCCACAACAATCCTTGGATCATCATCGGCGAAACCGTTGCCGGACGTGGCAATGATGCCTGGAACCATTATACCAAGATTCTCCCAAGCTATGCAGAGGAGAAATACCAGACCCTGCACAAGGTGGAACCATACGTCAACTGCCAGATGGTAGCCGGCAAAGATGCCGCCAAGCCAGGCGAGGGCAAGAACTCCTGGTTAACAGGTACAGCCGCCTGGATGTGGTACACCGTATCAGAATGCATCCTCGGTATCAAACCGGATTACGAGGGACTGCTCATCGACCCATGTCTGCCAAGCATCGCCCGTGAATACGAGGTAACCCGCAAGTTCCGTGATGGCGAATACCACATCACCGTGAAGAATCCTGAAGGCAGGGAGAAAGGCGTGAAGCAGATTACCGTAGATGGAAAAGCCATCGAAGGTACCATCATCCCATGCTCAGCAGGCAAGCATGAGGTAGTGGTTGAGATGTAAGAATAGTGAAGAATGATTAGTGATAAATCACGAGAAAGAAAAATAAAATCCCATAGCGAGCTTCAACAGCGGGCTATGGGAATTTCTAAAATACTAACCTATAAACCTAAAAAAAACTAAAAACCTAAACTTAAAACCCTAAATTGTGAATTAAAATCTAAAAACCTAAATCAACTAAACCTATAAAAACTTAACTTAAAACAAATACGAATCTAGTAGATGCAGACCTGGTCCAAGACCAGACCTTCATCCAGCGCCTTGATGAGAATACGATGCTTCTTCATCTTAGCAATCGGCAGCTGGATGCGCACACGAGCCTGACATTGCAGGGTGTTCACCTTCCACTGCTCACTTCTGCCCGCCGTCTGATATTCCTTCTCTACAGGCTTACCGCCATCGAGCGAGAGGGCAAAGCGGAGTTTGTTATCCACAGGATGAGTCGGAACCCAACGAACTTCGATGGTCACCGAATCACCCTTCACCTTCTTACCTGCGAAATCAAAACCTATCTCCTGATTTCTGACTATGCTAGCCGCCTTGCCTTCGTATCCCAATCCGTACCATGCGACAGGATGGCCCACGTTGGCATCTGTGGCGTTCCATTTTGCTATATACTGAGGATCCTTTACCATGGCTGCAGTAGCCTCGGTATGAGGTACCCGGTTGAATACCGGCTGCTTTCTTGGCTGGAAATCCATCATTCTGTTCCACTTTCCCTGGTTGTAATACCCCTGGTTGTAGATCTGGGTCAATCGGGCAATGCTGTCAAAAGCCGCATCACTCTTCGCCCAGTATCCTGCACCTCCATCCTTGGAAGTTTCCTTACCGTGGCGAGCCAGCTGCCCATACAGCAACTTATCGTTCATCTGGGCAGCAGCTTGCACGGGGTATGTGAAAAGTTGGCAAAACTCATCCTTGCGCTCTTTTGGCAAATCGCCCTTGGCAATTGCCTTATCGAGCATCTTCTCTATCTTCTCAGCCTGATCAGCCAACTTTTTATAGTCTGCCAATCGGGTCTGGATATATGCCTCACTCCAAGGCAGGTCAGAGATCATCTTATACTTCGGATTTCTTTCTTCCGTTCTCGTATTCGCCATGAATTCCGGCTTGCGGATGTATGCCAGGCGATAGCTTTCCTGCATCACCGGCAGCATCTTTTCAGCCAGTTCCTTGCCGAACTCGCGGGTCCAGAAGTTCTTCTCATGCTCAGCCAGCCACTGATTGTTTGGCTGCAGTTCTTTCTCTGCATTGTCGCCTGGATAGATATTGTTCATATTCCAAGCCATATCCAGGAAGAGTTCTATCTGATATTCAGCAGGCTTGATATCGCCCACATTCAGAATCCAGAACTTCTGGATGCCCTTGTGCCATGCCATCGACATCTGCTGATACAGGAGCGATGGTGAGAAGGTACCAAGCCAGAGATAGTCGTGAGGACGACCCCAATAGCTCACGTGATAGTAGATACCGTTACCACCCTTGCGGGCACGCTCTGCAGCTGTCGGGAAGTGACGAACCATACCATAGTTGTCGTCACACCATACCAGGCAGACATCTTCGGGTACGTGCAAACCTGCATCATACACAGCCTGTATCTCCTTGTAAGGGATAAACAGCTGAGGCACCTGCGTCAAATCCTTGTTGACATACTTTGCCAACAACTCTCTTTGCGCTACCAAAACGCTATCTAGTACTGATTTTTGCTCTTGTACACCTTTGGCTCCCTGCATGGCTCCATCATGAACGCCACGCATACCGATGGTATAGAGGATAGGCTGTTTAGCCACTTCCTTCGTTCTGTCTTCCCAGAACTTGAGCACATTCTCCTTGTTGTTCTGAAAATCATACTCTCCCTTACCTCTGGCAGGCCATTCACCAGCCGTGCTCGAAGCCATCGGTTCGCAATGAGAACCGCCGATATAGATGCCATACTGCAGTGCCACCTCTCTGTTGCCTTCTGTCAGAAAGAAAGGACGGGTACATTCGTGCATCGCTGGCCAGTAGGTATTGGCACGAAGACGAAGCAGAAGCTCGAAGATGCGGGCATTGGTCTTCGGACCGATGTGTCCCTTGATGTCCGATGGCTCATAGGTCTTGCCCGACCACGGCATCAATCCCCAATCCTCATCGTTGATGAAGATGCCGCGATACTCCACCGATGGAGCCTGTTCGTTATGATAACCCTCCTTCAGGTTCAGCTGCGCCAGATGCTTTGGCTTGGCATCAGCCCACCATTCCCAAGGTGATACACCCAGCAATCGGGAAACCTCGAGGATTCCGTATGCCAGTCCGTGGTCATCACTACCTTTTATATATAGGTTGCCATTCTCAGCCTTCAGCTGGAATGCTTCCTTCTTATAAGCGAATGCAGCAGCATTCTTCTGCAGGATAATCTGATTTCTAGCAGAACCTGTCTTCTCAGAAGCTGTCATCAGCTCCATATCAGTACCGAGCGTCTTTCGGATGTCGCCCTGCAACATCTTCAAGGCTGTCTTGGCTACAGGTTCCATCTGCATGGTATCTCCTACCACTGCAACAGCGCTTTTATCATTGAGTTCGAAAGCGTGAGAAGCCAGGCTCATCATCACCATCAAACCTACTAATACTATCTTGTTATGTCTCATACAATAATTCAACTAAATGATTTCGAATGCAAAGTTACTACGAATATTTCGGTCTTAACACGTAAAATTCGCCAAAAAAACAGCAAAATTCGTCAATTCTACATTCCTTGCACGATTTACATCCCTGCCTGAACGTTATTCTGAACTTTTTTTTGTACTTTTGCCGCCAATAAAGCATGATTGCAAATAAAAAGCAGAACAAGAACAGAATTCTTAAAAGAAAAGAAAGGAAAAAGCAATGAAGAAGATAATATACTTTGTGGCAGCCTTGACTGCCACATCCTTTATCACGACGATGGGCACAAGCTGCAAGTTTGCACCCGATCAGCACGACGGCGACACGGTGGCCGCCAGCGAGTTCTATCCGGAAGACACCACTGCCATCCACGCCAAGAAGAAGGCGAAGCTGACTGCGATGAAAGCTATCAAGGACAGTGTGGGCATCTACTACATAGGCAGCGGTTCTACCAAGGATATCATCCAGCTAGTCTCCTACCCTTCCCGTCGCGATACGATGATTTACAGCAAGACCCGCCACGTGAAGGTGAAAGGCAATGCCGATATCAACCACGTGGTTAGAGTGGATTACTACCTGCTCAACAGCAAGGATTCACTGGTGAAGTATGTGGAAGAGGTGGATTTAAATACGAAGAAATAATCGAGTAGGAGGTAAACACTAATCATAGGTGTTTATCTCCTATTTTCAT